>CAZOTC010000001.1:0-41873 GCA_964582605.1 uncultured Geobacter sp.
GGTACTTCTGGCACCTTCGGCACGGATCTTCTTCATAGTCCAGCCCAGCTCCTTGGCGGTACGGAGTACATCACGGTCAAGCTGGTCACGCTTACCCTTGTAGGTTGCTTCAAAGGTTGTCTTTCCACCGCCTGATTCAACCTCCTTGGCACCGGTTGCCAAGGGGAATTTTTCGAACATTTCGGTGAATTGTGCAATCTGCTCCGGATCGTCTACACCATCAATGATTATGGTGTACATGGCACCGTTCTGCTGCTGGTCCATCCAGTGCTTTTGCAGTACATCAATCATGGGGTTAACAATTTTCTTGCCGCCTTCACGAGCTGCCTTTTCCAGGGCCTGATCGACAGTCTGCCCCATGCCTGATTGTTCAACCTTCTTGCTGGTGATAACCTGTGAACGGGTATTGTCAATCAGCTGAGTCTTGACGTTTAACAGGACGCTCTTGCCGATGGCCCCTTCTCTCACCACACCGCTGACATTATAGAAGAGGGTGTATTCGGCATGAAACTTCAGGCCGTATGCCGCAGCCTTGTTCAGGTCTACATCAATCTCGTGGGTCTCTGCCTGCTGCATCGCAAACTTCTCGGCTGAAGCCTTGTCCACCACCCTGAACTGTTTGTCGGTCAAGGATTCAACAATACCGTTGTAGATTTCGTCAGTGAATTCTTTGTCCTTGAAGATCTTGTCCTTGGATTTGTTGCTGAAGGCCACCAGGATGCGCGGATTTCCCACCACGGCGTTCTTGCGCAGGATAGTCAGGGCGTCAATGTCGCCTTTCAGGAGTTTGTTGTCCACTGTGGCCGAAATGGTTACCGTGAAACCATCAGCAGTCTTTGACTCGTTGGTGATTTTGTAGCGGGTGACATAGCCCTTACTGTGGGAAAGAATTTTGTCGTCAACCAGGGCTGAATCAACCACGGTACTCTCTGATTTGATGAAGGTGCCTACGCCCTGTTCAACTGCCCGGCGCATGGCCGTTGCCAGTGCTGCATCCTTGGTGGGGCCTTCACCGGTTGCAGTGACGGCTGCAGCCAGGGCCACACTGCTATAAACAAGTACCATGCCCAGGACCAGTAAAATAATACGTTTCATAAATTGATTCCTCCTATCGGATTTTCCAGGTGCTTCGATTGCCTTCAGAACGAACTTTCTGTAATTGTAACCCATGGGTAGCGGCAAGTTTCAGGAGATCGCGTTCCAACTGATCCCGGCGAACCTTGATGATAATTTCAAAAGTAGTTTTGCCGCCGCCTGCCTCAAGCTCTTTAAGTGCAGCAACAGCAGGGGTTTTTTCAAGCAAACCGGCAAGACGCTCTGCCTGGGATTCCCTGCCTTCAAACACCATGGTAATAGTCCGGCCCTCGCTCCCTGCCTGCTGTACATGCAGTTCAATCCCTTTGGCAAGTTGCTCGGTCAGTTTTTTGCCGGCATTTCTGGCCGCTTTTTCGATCGCATCTTCCGTGGTATGTCCGGTTGATGACGCTTCGGCTGACTTGGCCGTGATGATTCTGGCACCAGTGTTGTCTACTACCTTGGCACTCACCCGCACCAGGGCGCCAACTCCTTTTTCCGGGTCTTTGACGATGGTGGATGTCTTGAAGTGGATAGTGTATTCGGCAAGAAATTGCAGGCCGTAGGCAGCGGCCTTGTTCAGGACAGGATCTATCTCGTGGGTGGCGGCAATCTGGACTGAAGCCTGCTCGGCAGCGGCGCGGTCAACTACCCGGTAACCATGGTCGGTCAGGTACTCAACCATGCTGTCGTAGACGTCAGACTGGGACTTGAGCTCGCGGGTAATGTTTCCGGCACCGGAGGCGCGGATCAGCAGCAAACGCTCACCATCGGCCGGTTTGACTGCTGATGCGTTGTCAGCTGTCATGACGGCAACAAACAACAGAAGAAGGAGCAAACATATCTGACGCACAGTAATGTATCCTTTGTGATCTGACCAGTTGTCTGACGGAAACGGTATCTTTTTATAAGCATAGCAGAAACTGAAAACAGTTCAAGTTACCAGTCGTCGGAAGACCCCCCACCGTCAAAATCTCCGCCACCACCTTCAAAGCTGTCTCCACCGGATGATGAGCTGCTACCGCCACCACCACCGTAGAAGATGGTTGGCCCTCCCCAGCCGGATGAACCGCCACCCCGCCCTGATGCATTGAATAGTCTCATCAACAGGCTGATCAGG
Source organism: uncultured Geobacter sp. (assembly GCA_964582605.1). Lineage (GTDB taxonomy): Bacteria > Desulfobacterota > Desulfuromonadia > Geobacterales > Pseudopelobacteraceae > Trichlorobacter. Next base: position 2,195 of record CAZOTC010000001.1, read on the forward strand.
AGTCCGGCGGCACCTCCCAGCAAGGCAAGGACACCGAGCTTCCAGAACACAGCACCCAAGCCAATGCCGGCTGCAACCGGCAAGCCGATGGCCCCTGACAGGGTACCTGCCGCACGTGAAGAAGCTCCGGCTGCGGCAGTAATGACCAGAGCAATCAGCAGCAATACAAGAAAGAGGCCGTATCCGTTACTCTTTTTTTTGTGAGCCGACTTTTTTTCTGCTGGAGATGCCTTGAACTCGCCTTTAGTCGCGTCAATGATGGCAGAAAGTCCGGCGCTGACCCCCTTGTCTGCATCACCGGCACGAAGTGCCGGTGCAATAACGTTACGGATGATCTGGCCGGCAGTGATATCAGGCAGGACCCCCTGCAGGCCGGTGCCGACTTCTATCCTGATTTTGCGTTCTTTTTTGGCAAGTATCAGCAAGACTCCGTTACTTTTATCCTTCTGACCTATCTTCCAGGTTTCTGCAACCCTGATTGCAAAGCCTTCGATGGTATCACCTTCCAGGGAAGGAACGGTAAGCAACACCACCTGATTGGTTGTTTCCTGTTCAAAAGCTGCCAGTTTACGCTCAAGTGACTGGGCGACAGCCTGGGAGAGCATGCCGGCATAGTCGTTGATTCTGCCTTTGAGCGGTGGCGCTTCAAGGGCAGCCGCAGGCTGTATCAGGATCGACAGGAACAGGAGCGAAAGGAGCAGGCGATTGAAGGCGTACAGGCGCATAAGATGCCTCGTAAAAACCGGTTAGAACTTTACTTTGGGCGCTGTCTTTGCCCCTTCTTCAGCCTTGAACGGCTCCTTGCGCTTCAGATGCAACAGCAGTGAGTTGGTCAGGCTGTTGGGGAAGGTGCGGATGCTGGTGTTAAACACCTGCACCGTCTTGTTGTAGCGCTCACGGGCTACGTTGATCCGGTTTTCGGTTCCTTCAAGCTGTTTTTGCAGATCCAGAAAGTTCTGGTTGGCCTTCAGGTCCGGATACTTCTCGGCAACCACCATCAAACGGGAGAGGGCTGAGGAAAGCTCGCCCTGGTTTTGCTGAAACCTGGTCAGCGCAGAAGGATCATTGATGACTTCCTTGCTGAGCTGCATTGAACCGACCTTTGCCCGCGCCTCGGTAACCGCCTTGAGGGTATCGGCTTCATGTTTTGCATATCCCTTGACCACCTCTACCAGATTGGGGATCAGGTCATTACGGCGTTGATAGGCAGACTCAACGTTTCCCCAAGCCGCGATAACCGCCTCCTCATTGGCCTGCATAGTGTTGTAGCCGCATCCGGAAAGACATGACAGCAGTAACAGTGCAAAAATACTTAAAAAAATACGTTTCATACCTGTGTCTCCTCGTTAAGTGTGGGGTCGTTGTCAGAAAACCGAATCTTCATTGCCGTTAACAACAGGTTGCAGGTCAACGGCGTGATGTTGGCAAAAATAAGAGGGAGATCAGCAATAAGAATACCGTAGATCAGCCATAATGCAATCCCGATGGATAAAAGAAGCGGCTGCCAGATCGAGAGGTCCCGAACATGCCTGCTTCTCCAGGTCTTAATGACCTGTGGTAGTGCCGCAATGCTGGTAATGAGTCCGGCAGTCATGCCGATCAAGGTTTCATTCATGGTGATTTTTTCCGGTCACTGAAATTGCCTGCCGCCCAGTCGATCTGTGAAAACATGCCGCGCAGAATTGCCACTTCCCGGCTGTCAAGCCCGGCTCGAAAAAAGATGCGGCGCATGGAGCGCATCATGTGATCAGGGTTCTGAGGGTTTAAGTGGCCGATTCGAAGCAGGGTCCGCTCCATGTGGTCGAAGAGGGGCTCTATTTCGCCGGATGATGCCGGTACCCGGTCAGCTGCAGGAACGTCCGACCCGGAGGCGAGGCCGAACAACTCATAGCAGAAGACAAGTACCGCCTGAGCAAGGTTTAGTGAGCCGTATTCAGCATTGGAAGGGATCGTTGCCTGCAGACTGCAGAGAGAGAGCTCGTCAGTTGAAAGTCCGTGATCTTCTCTGCCGAACACCAGGGCTGCCGACCCCGGGGCGTTCAGGAGGGCTTTGGCAGCCTGTGGAGGGGTAAGCAGCTCCTGCCGGTATTTGCCGCTGCGCCGCGTGGTGGCAACCGAAATGCTTATGTCTGCCAGAGCATCTGCCAGCGAACTGAACAGCGTAGCCTGTTCAAGCAGATCTTTAGCAGAAACCGCAAACTTGAATGCCTCGGGGTGCAGGTGGTCGCAGCCGGATACCAGCCGTAAGTTTGAAAGCCCCATGTTCTTCATGGCGCGGCAGACCATGCCGATGTTGCCTGGCGACTGGGGGCCGACAAGTATGACCGAAAGGTGGTTGAGTGACTGTGGCATAAAGGAGTCTTGGTTGTACTGAGTCAGGCCGACAGGCGCTCGGTAATTTCAGTGCGCATAAGATCAATCATCTCCTCAACTCTGGCTTCAGGGTCGATGTCAGGCGATTGCGCGGCCATTGCGGCAAGAAAAGCGATTGCCTTCCGGCTGTCAAGGAGTGACGCCTTGCCACCGACAAGATCCAGCAGGCTCAATACCAGTTCAGCCCCCTGTCGCCCCAGATAGGCTTTGGCAATTTCTTGCAGGTCATCAACGGCTTCGTCAATCTTTGCGGTATCGGCTGGAGCAGACTGCAAGCTTTCCTGGACAGCTTCGGGTTCTGGTGTTGCCGCTGGTGCAGGAGGCGGTGATGATTTGGCTTCGTTGGTGCTGCGTCGGTTGACCGCAGCCTGCCAGAGGCGATCAATATTCAGTGCTTCAAGCAGGTTGCTATGCATCAGTTCATCAGCGGTTGTACTGTTGCGGATCTCGAGTGTAGCACCGGGAAGGGATGCAACCTTCTGTGTCTCGGTCGGCGTGGCCTCAATCTCACTGGCAGCATCATGGTAAAAACCGATCGGGGCGCCATTTTTATAAAAGATCAGGGCGGAACGCTCGGCTGCTGTAAACTGCACGGTACCGTTCAGAGCTATGGTCTTCATACGGGCCAGCGTTGCCTTGAGGTCAATACTGCTAACCGGCTCCGGTTTCATGATGATCGTTCCATGCAACAAAGCATGGATGCAGACAGCCAGATCGACCGACAACCGATAGACGTTTATGACGCCGCTTTCCGAAAGGGCATGTTCAAACAAACCGGTAAAGGCCTCGAAGCCGTTTTTACGCTGTGGCCCTTCAAGCAGCATAATACTGATCAAGGCGCCTTTGATGAAAATCAGGTATCCTTCTGCGCTGCCGGAACCGAAGCCAAGATACCCGGTAAAACCGCCACTTCCCATTTTCTTAAGAACTTCAGGCAGATTGATCTTTTCGAGCGGAATATTTTCATAAAGCGGGTTTGATCGTGGCAGGAGAACCATGGCAACCTCTTGTTTCAGTTGTGTAGATAAGTATCCAGTGTATGTATAGGTACTTTATTTGGCCGATGGTGTCAAAGAGGTTTCGACTGTGTTTAAAACTGTCCGGAACTACGGGTAAAATTGGTGTTAAGTGCCTTGACAGTTCATGGCATTTATATTATGTTTACAAGATTAATAGTAAAACAAAACAGAAGATATTCTCGAGGTTTTGGTGGCCAACAAGGATTCCTTGATAGCTGATGCCCAGAAGTTGCTGCAAAAAGGGCAGACTGACAAAGCAATTACCTGTTATCAGGAGGCTCTGAAGGCTGATCCCGGCGACCAGCGCCTGCGACAGCGCCTAGCGGAACTGTTGGTCAAGTATCGGCGATTTGATGAGGCGCGTAAAGCGTTTGAGCAGATTGGCCGCACTCTTTCTTCAGGCGGTTTCTATTTAAAGGCAATTGCGGTTTATAAACAGATAGAAAAACTGTTTCCCGATGATATCGGTATTGCACTGGTTCTGGCATCGCTGAATGAACAACATGGGCTGTCTGCAAATGCCTTGGCTGAATACAAACGAGCCTTTGACCATTTTGAGCAGCTGCAGAACTACGCTGAGGCACTGAGTGCTCTCGAGGCGATGCAGCGGATAGACAGCCATAACCCGAATATCAAGTTGAAGTACGCTGAAGTTCTGTTTCAACAAGGCAAGACAGCAGAAGCGCTGGAGGCGTTCCGGGCACTTGGCTTTCTGCTTGTCGAACGCCGTGACGAAGGTGCGTTTGTCAGACTTGCGGAGCGGATCAGTCAGCTTTTTCCTGATAAGCCGGATTTCAGCTGTTCCGTTATCGAGCAAAAAATCACTGACGGCAGTGCTGAACAGGCCGCTGCACTGTTACAGTTGCTGATCAAGGCCAAACCTCAGTACTATCCTGCCTGGCGCCTGCTCATACTTGCCTATACCTCTCTTGAGAATAATGCCCGGCTCAAGATGATCTGTCAGCACTGCATCAAACTTTTCCCGTCAGAGACGTTTCCACGTCAGGCCCTGATAAACTGCCTGATTGAAGAAAAGGATATCCAGGCAGCCCTTGATACGCTTGATGAGAGCGAAGAGCTGTTCGTGCGTAACGGAGCAGCACAGCTGTTGCGACAATTTTACCTGCGTGTGAATGAGCTGGCGCCAATTAATGTGCGTGTTCTGAAGGGGTGTGCCAGAACCTGTGAGTTGGCTGGAAAGAGTGATGAAGCAGCTGGTTTTACGGCGAAGATAGGTTCATTGGCTGGCCTGGGAGGAGGAAACAGCGCGCCGCCGCCTGCTGAAGAACCTTTCATGCTTGAACTTGAACCGCAAGAAACCGAGTTGGAGCCGGGACCGGAACTTGAGCCTGAACCTGAGTTTTCAGTTGCATTTGCAGAGGAAGAGGCGGCTGTTGAACCAGCTATTGAGACGGGACCTCGTGAACTTGATCCGGAACATTTTTCAGATGCCGGTTTTTATGAAATCGAGGTTGAGCTGGATGATGATTTTGGTGATGTCCCCCTGACTCCTGCCAATACCTGGTTTGATACGGTTAATGATATCTTTGATAATATTCAGACTGAAACAGGCAAGGTCCGTTTTGGTGAGGGTATTGATAATGGTGACGCACATTCCCAATACGATCTTGGTCTTGCCTTTCACGAGATGGGGCTCTACGATGAAGCAATCAATGCGTTTCGTCAGGCTGCTGAAGATCCGGAACGGCGCATGTCCTGCCTGATTCTTCAGGGGGCATGTCTGCGGGACAAAGGGGACCTGCAGCGTGCGGAGAGCGCCCTGTTGACTCTGCTTGAATCACCGTCACTTTCCCGTGAGGATGCCTGTGCCTTAAAATACGAGCTTGCCTTGACCTGTGCCGCACAGGGAAATCAGGACCAGGCGCAAGCGTATTTCCAGGAGGTGGAGCAGCTCAACCCGGCATTCCGTGATGTGGGGACGCGTTTGCATGCCTCTCCGGGAGAACAGGGTGAGTCATTTGACTTTGATGAAGATGAACTGCTTGATTTTGAGCTTAAATAAGGACTTCCCATAAACAGACAGAAAAGGCCCCGTTGCAATCGCAAACGGGGCCTTTTCTGTCTGCCTGGTCAACTTTGTCAGCTTTGGTCAACCCTGCTTTGATGACGAGTAACGGCTGTCTTCCAGATGTTGCTGATATTGACCATCTCAAGCAGGTCCTGGGCCATAAGTTCATCAACACTGACCGTGCTGTACATATCAAGCTTTGCCGCAGGATCCTGTGCCAGCTGTTGTGAATCTGCAGGAGATGCTTCAATTTCCTGTGAGCCGTCATGGAAGAAACCCAGTGGATTACCTTCTTTGTAAAAAATCATGGCTGAACGGTCCGAAGTGTAGATCCTCAGACAGCAGTTCATCTGTTCATTCTTTACTTTTTCAAGTAGGGTTTTGATGTCGATCAGGGCCAGTTCCTGTGCCCGGTAACGTACTTCACCCTGCAAAAGCGCGTGGATGCACATGGTGAGGTCATCTGAAAGGCGGTACACATTCAACTGACTGCCGGTGGTGGACACCATCTGCTCGGCCAGGGCAGTTATGGCTTCAAAGCCGCCCAGGCTGGTACCTGTGCTGTTTTCTATAATGACACTGACCAGCTTGCCGGATTCAAAGACCATGATGCCGACAGCGTTCTGGAAGGTCAGGCTGGCATACCCGGTAAAGCAACCGTTGGCAAGCTTGGTTATGATATTATCAAGCTGCAGATCGCTGGCATCCAGATTTTCAAAAAGCGGTGTGCCTTTCGGGAGACGAAGCATGCTGAAACCTCCTGCAGTGGTGTCGAAAGATGTTTGTTGTATACACAACATTGTCTTTTAGATAGAGCAGAATTGCAGGTATGTCAAAGTGTAATTGTACGGAATAATCAAAGGGCCGGGCGTACGAATATTTTTCGTACGCCCGGTTGCAGTATCAATCGGCAGGAGTGTACTGGGCATCAACTACGGCTATTGCAGCCATGTTGACGATATCATTGACATCATCGCCTCTTTGGAGGACGTGGATCGGCTTGTTCATTCCCATCAGAATCGGCCCGATGGCATCAGCTCCTCCAAGATGGTGCAGCAGTTTGTAGCAGATGTTTCCGGAGTTGAGGTCGGGGAAGATCAGCACATTGGCTGGTGACTTCATCTTGGAGAAGGTGAAGCCGTCCAGTATCTCGGGAACTACTGCGGTGTCCGCCTGCATTTCACCGTCGATTTTCAGGTCAGGGCAGCGTTCCTTGACGATCTCGACCGCTTTTTTTACCTTGATCGTCTGTGGACTGTTAACCGATCCGAAGTTTGAGAAGGAAAGCATGGCAACCGATGGATCTACATCCAGAATCCGTGCTGTATCTGCCGCAAGAATAGCGGTCTCGGCCAGTTCTGCCGCTGTAGGGTCTATGGTGACCGTAGTGTCGGCAAGGAAGTAGACCCCTTTCTTAAAGACCATCATGTACAGACCATGCACACTCTGCAGACCTTCCCGCTTACCGATGACCTCAAGGGCAGGACGAATGGTTTCCGGGTAGTGGGCGTCGATTCCTGACAGCATGGTATCAGCATCACCCATCCGCACCATCATGGCACCGAAATGGTTGCGTGATTTGCGCCGGATAATCCGACGGGCCTCTGAAAGGGTGACCCCTTTGCGCTGGCGCAGTTGGTACAGTTCCTGGGCATAGTCTTCCGAACGCTCATAGTCGTCAGGCTCCACAATCTGGACATCAGGCAGCTCGATGTTCAGCTCTTCCATCTTTTCAAGCACCTTTTTGCGGTTGCCGATCAAGATCGGATGGGCAATCCCTTCGTCCACAAGAATCTGTGCCGCGCGCAGGATCTTCTCGTTGTCCCCTTCCGGGAAGGCCAGACGTTTCGGATCACATTTGGCCTTGTTTATGATCATGCGCATGATCTCTTTTGACTTGCCCTGGCTTGATTCAAGGTGCTCGATGTATTTTTCCATGTCTTCAATCGGCTGACGGGCAACTCCGCTGTCCATGGCAGCCTGGGCAATGGCAGGGGCTACGTGGAGCAATACTCGCGAATCAAAAGGTTTCGGGATGATGTAGTCTTTGCCAAACGAAAATTTGACGTTTCCGTACGCCTTGCTGACAGAATCAGGCACCTCTTCGCGGGCAAGCTTTGCCAATGCCTTGACCGCAGCCAGTTTCATTTCTTCATTGATACAGGTGGCCCGTACATCCAGCGCTCCGCGGAAGATAAACGGAAAGCCCAGTACATTGTTGACCTGATTCGGATAATCGGACCGGCCAGTGGCGATGATCACATCACCACGGGCTGCCTTTGCCTCATCAGGAGTTATTTCAGGGTCAGGGTTGGCCATGGCGAAGATGATCGGATTGGGGGCCATGCTGCGTACCATGTCGGCTGTGAAAGCGCCTTTGACTGAAAGGCCGAACAGGACGTCGGCCCCCTTGGCTGCCTCTTCAAGAGTACGGAAAGGGGTGTCGGCGGCAAAGAGTGCCTTGTAAGGGTTCATCCCCTCACCACGTCCCTTGTAGATAACCCCCTTGGTGTCACACATGATCATGTTGTTGGGCTTGACACCCAGTGCAATGGCAAGTTTTGCGCAAGAGTTGGCTGAGGCGCCGGCACCGTTGACTACGATTCTGATGTCTTCAATCTTTTTGCCTACCAGTTCCAGGGCGTTCAAAAGGGCAGCTGATGAAATTATCGCGGTGCCGTGTTGATCATCGTGAAAGACCGGAATCTTCATGGTCTTTTTCAGCTCTTCCTCGATGTAAAAACATTCCGGTGCCTTGATGTCCTCAAGGTTGATGCCGCCAAAGGTTGGCTCCAGCAGTTGGCAGGCCTTGATGATCTCGTCAGGGTTTTCAGTGTCGAGCTCAATGTCAAAGACATCGATATCGGCAAAACGCTTAAAGAGAATCCCTTTCCCTTCCATGACCGGCTTGCCGGCCAGTGCCCCCAGGTTGCCCAATCCCAGTACGGCAGTACCGTTGGAGACAACCGCCACCAGATTTCCTTTGGCAGTGTATTTGTAGGCATCATCCGGGTTTTTTTCGATAGCCAGGCAGGGCTCGGCTACGCCGGGTGAATAGGCCAGCGACAGGTCTGCTGCAGTCTGGCAGGGTTTCGTGGAGATGACTTCGATCTTCCCCTTGCGTCCCATGGAGTGGTATTCGAGTGCATTTTTAATCTTGGCCATAATCGGCATGCCTCCTGACTGAATTTAGTTACAATAAAAAAGCGGTTGATTTTGTCTAAATATGCTGGGGTTGTGTTTACTGATACTAAAGATATATAGTCCCCTTATTTAGGGGCTGTCAAGCGCTAACGGTCATTCTATACAATTATTCTATTTGCTGTTGCTGTTGGTGTTGATGAAGTCGTCAGGCTGCCGTAAAATGACAGTCCGCAGTCAGGAGGAGACTATGACAACTACCAGATCCGGTTACGTGAGTGTTGATATTGGCGGTACAAACATGCGTGGTGCCCTGGTGCTGCCCACGGGAGAGATTCTGGAGCGTTTCAGGGCAAAGAGCGCCATTGCCGAAGGTGCGGATCCGTTTCTGGAACGTTTGACAGCGTCAGCTGAGGGGCTGATAGCAGCAGCGAGCAAACATGATGTGCTGGTTAAGGGGGTTGGTGTCGGTGTGCCGGGCCTGATTGGAGCTGATGGTGTTGTACATGCGTCGGTGAACCTGCGTCCGCTGGAAGGCCTGAATCTGTCGGAGATGCTTGCTTGCCGGATTCGCCTGCCGGTGGTTGCTGCCAATGATGCCAATCTGATTGCCCTGGGCGAGGCAACCTCCGGAGCCGGCCGGGGAATGCGTTCACTGGTTGTAATAACGATAGGTACCGGTCTGGGTAGCGGACTCATTCTGGACGGCAGGCTCTGGAGCGGAGCCGGTGGTTTTGCTGCCGAGTTCGGTCATCTGACGGTTGAGCCTGAGGGGATACGGTGTCCCTGCGGTAACTATGGATGTCTGGAACAGTATGTCTCTGCTGCAGCTCTTTCCCGCTACGGCAACGGACGGTCTCCGGAAGAGCTGGCTTTGCTGGCACGTTCCGGAGATTCCCTTGCAATTGCGGCATTTGAAAAGGTCGGCTACTGGCTTGGCACTGCTCTTGCCGGGCTGATCAATACCCTCAACCTGGATGGAATCGTCATCGGCGGCGGAGTTGCCGCGGGGTATGACCTGTTTGCGCCGGCACTGCACGAAACAATACGGAAACGCGCATTCCCACTGATTGCCGGGCAGGTGAAACTCTGCAGGAGTCTGCTTGGTGACGACGCCGGACTGGTTGGAGGCGCTCTGATTGCGGCATCAAACAAGACAGGTTGATCAATTTTTTTAACGGGAGTTTACTTTCATCTTATTGGTGGTATCATCTCTCACTGCAGGTTCAACAGTTTTGTCACTTACGTCAGGAAGACAGATGAATAAACAAGGAGGTGGCTATGAAACGTATCTGGGGCTGGGGTTTATTGCTGATTACGCTGGTTGTGCTTGCAGCCGGCTGTGCCAAGCAGGTTGCACGGTGTACGGCTCCTGAGGACAATCCGGCGCATCATTACCTGCGGGGCATGGAGGCGCTGGAGGCAGGCAAGATTGAGCTTGCTCAGGAAAAATTCGATCGGGCGCTGTACTGTGACGAGGCCTTTTCCGCTGCTTATGGCGGGAAAGCGATTGTTGCCGCGTTAAAGGCAAAGGCAATCGCTGATGCCGGATATCGCGGGGTGGAGGTTGAACGGGCCGAGGAGTACCTCGAAAAAGCGAGAAAGCTGGCTGAAACCGACAACGACCGTTTTGAGTACCAGTTGGCGGTTGTCAGGGTGGCACCGGCCGTAAAAGGTAAAGACTGGCTTGACCGGGCTGAAGCTGCGTATCGCAGTTCCCTGTCAGTCGAGAAGCTGGATGAACGTCGGCTTGAGTACTATCAGGGTAAAGAGGCCGCAGCCTATTTCATGGGGCTGGCCTACCTGGAAGGGTATCAGTTTCGCAAGGCAGAAGACAAATTCCGTGAAACACTTGATACGCGCAAGATGGGTAAATGGAATGAACCGGCTGACAAGGCCTGGAAAAAGACTTCCAAGATCGTACGTGCCATGGGAGGCATTACCGTTGGTGACGTAGGCAGAAAGATTGCGGTTAAGGATGCGGTGTCGCGTGGTGACCTGGCTGCTCTGCTGGTGGATGAGATGAGGATTGACAAGCTTTTTGCCGGTCGGATTCCGGTCAAGTCGCAACTTGACAGCATGAAGGCAGAATTTGTCCCGGCTGACCTGCTGTCCCATCCGTTTCGAGATGAGGTCAATACCATCATGAAATGGAAGGTCCGCGGTCTTGAACCAAAATACGACCAGACCACCAAGGCCTATCTCTTCAAGCCGCAGGACAAGGTGTTGCGTGGTGAAATGGCCTTTATTCTGGAAGATGTCCTGATTAAACTGACTGGCGATGAAAAGCTGGCCACCGCCTATTTCGGACAGGACCGCTCCCCCTTCCCGGATGTCAAGACCACATCACCTTACTACAATGCGGTTATGAATATGACCAGTCGCGGCATAATGGAAGGAGAGCTCTCCGGCGAATTTCGTTTCAATGACCCGGTGGACGGGGCTGAGGCAATCCTTGCCATCCGGGTGCTGCAGCAAAGGATCAATATCTATTAGCGTGTAACCGCCTTAATCGGCATATATCAGGCAAGGAGGAAAAACTACATGAAAAAGAGTATCGTTCTGGCAGCAGTGGCATTGATGGGGCTTACAGGTTTTGCCCAGGCAGATGAAGTGGACCTGAAGCAGTACAAGATTGCCCGTGAATACATCAAAAAAGAAAAGGTGACCGTAACGGTTACGGTTGAACAGGCGTTTAAGCAGGATGCCATTCTGGTTGTCGGTGAAGGTGTTCCCAAAAAAGGAACCAGCGGCGGACAACGCCGTCTGACGGCGACCCGTGCTGCCGAAGTGGCTGCGCAGCGGGCGTTGGCAGAGTTGTTGAAGGGGGTCCAGATCACCGGGCAGACGACGGTCAGGGATGCCGAACTTGAATCGGATCTTATCAAGTCATCGGTTAGCGCCTTTATCAAAGGTTTCCAGCCGGTGGTCAAGGATTGGAACGCAGCAGAAGAGACGGCACTGGTTATCTTGAAGGTCGGTGTGAATGGTCCCCGCAGTTTTGGTGCCATGATGTATGAAAAAATACTGACCGAGCCGAAGATCAAGCAGGAAATTGACAAGCCTGCCTATGTGCCGCCTGCCGATCTGCCGGCTCCCCCTCCGATTGCCCAGCCGTTTGACGGTCTGATTATTGATGCAACGGCCTATTCATTCCGTCCAGCCCTGATCAACCGGATCTTTAACCCCAAGGGAGAGGTGCTCTACGATCCTGCCAAGATCAGCCAGAAGGTACTGGTTGAACAGGGCTGCGGAGAGTATACCAACAGCGTCGACAAGGCCAGGGCTGCCCTGCGTAAGCGCGGCGTCAACAATCCGTTGGTGGTGAAGGCCTCAGGGACGGTCAGCCCCTCTGACCTGCAGGTCAGTGCAGATGTTGCCATGCAGATTTTCAGTGCAAATCAGGCTAACGGCTTCATGGCAGATGCACGGGTCGCCTTTGTGCTGAAATAGCGGTCGTTCTTTCCCTTTTTTTTGAACAGATGCCCCGTGGCTTCAGGTTACGGGGCATTTGCATACCTGATTACGGGAACTTTTCATCAGCTGGAGCTGTCTCATGTTATGAATGCTACTGTCTCACACAGGCTTGATGATACACAGCTTGTAGCTTCCTGCCGTAAAGGTGATACCGGAGCCTTTGAACAGCTGGTCCTGCGTCACCAACGCAGCCTCTATGCTATTGCTTTACGAATCAGCGGCAATGAAGCTGATGCGGCTGAGATAGTGCAGGATGTATTCCTGACAGCCTGGCGTAAAATCAATGATTTTCGTGGTGATGCCAGGTTTTCAACCTGGCTGACCAGTATAGTCGTCAACCTGGCCCGGACCCGTTGGCAGCAGAGCCGCCAGAAGCAGGGCAGGGAAGATTCGCTCGATGATCCAGGTACACAGGCGCAGAAGGGGGCTTTGCAGGTCTCCTCGAATCTACCGTCAGCACTGGATCAGCTGGAACAATTCCAGATGCGGGAAATGCTGGAACGCTGTATCAGCCTGCTTGATCAGGGGTTTCGTGAGGTTTTGGTGCTGCGTGATATGCGAGCATTGGCCTATGATGAAGTCGGCCAGGCACTGGGGCTGCGCGAGGGGACGGTCAAGTCTCGCCTGTTTCGGGCTCGTGAGGCCTTGCGGGACTGTATGTTTAAAAGTATGGAGCGGCCATGAAAGGGCATGATGAATTAAAGGCGATGCTTGCCCCGCTGGCCGGCGGCGATCTGTCTCCAGCCGACCGGGTCCGGATTGAGCAACATCTGAACAACTGCCCCTCCTGCCGCCATGAACTGGCACAGCTGCAGGCTGTAGTACAGGCGGTACGTTCGATGCCTGAAGTTGAACCACCGCCATGGCTGGCATTCCGCATCATGGCGCAGATCAGAGATAAGGCACCGCCACAGCGCAGCTGGTTTGAACGTCTGGTTGTACCGTTCAGAAGCAGGCTGCCGTTTGGAGCCTGCGCATTACTGGTGGTCTGCATCATGGCCTGGTATGTCATGCAGGAGGTTGACCGGTCGCAGCAGGTGCGGACTGGCATGCAGCCTGCTACTTTATCCCCTGCTGAGGGCACGAAGGATGCAGCGGTGCAGGCCTTGCGGCCTCCTTCCGCGACTGTCCCGGCTCCCGCAGTAGAGCCTGAAACTGCACGCCGTCAGACTGCAGTGCCCCCCGTAATCCAGAAGACTCTCGAAACGTCAGCGGTTACTCCAGTACCTGTCATTGCTCCGCCGCCACAGACGTCCTTCAATCAGGAAGAGCCGGCAGAACAGACCAGGGAGCGGGCTGAGGCCACGTCTGCTGCCTCTGCTGTAGGCCGTGAGCGGACTGCAGGAAATTCTGCACCGCTTGCCGAGCGTAAGGCAGCAGCCAAAGCTAAGGCAGTGGACACGGTTAACCGTCTTGATACGGCAATGAAGCGACCGTTACAGTTGCGCCTAGTGGTTACTGATCGTACAACCGCGACTGATAGTCTGCGGAGTATTGTACAGCGTCTGGGCGGGGTAGTGCTTGAGCAGAGCCCAGGCAGCCTCACCGTACGGATGCAGGGTGCCTTTCTGCCGGAATTGCAGGAGCAGGTTGCAAAGCTGGGTAGAATCACTGAACGGAATTTTGAACAGCGCGGTAACGAGGAGTGGGTTGAACTCAAGATATCCTGGTAGGTTATGAAAAATTTCAACGTTCCGGGAACTTTTCCTCTCTTCCTTCTGTCTAACGGTGCAAGGGCTCATTAAAGGCCAATCATCAGGTACAGGAGGATGTCATGAAAACCATCACAGCAGTTATTCTGGCCGTTGTTTTCAGTGCAGTACAGGTTTGGGCAGGCAGCGTCGGTGACAGCGTCGAGGTGCGGATTGTATCCGACACCGGCACAGAGCTGCCGTTCTACCCGGCAACAGCACGCTATCCGTCTCGAAAGGTCTATGCCGAGGCGGTCAAAGGGGAACATTACAGGATTGTTGTCCGCAATAAGCTGAACCGTCGGGTTGGTGTCGTTATTGCGGTGGATGGTCGCAATATTGTCTCCGGTCAGAAGTCATGGTTGAAAAACAGTGAACGCATGTATGTCCTTGAACCTTACGAGCGCAATGAATACGCCGGCTGGCGTACCGGGCAGGACCGGATCAACCGCTTCTACTTCACCGAGGTGCCGGACTCCTACGCTGCAGCCTTTGGCGATCAGAGTGCCATGGGGGTAATTGCCGTAGCGGTCTATCCGGAAGTTCATCGTTATGAAGAACCACCGCTGCTCCTGCACAGCCAGGAGTCTCCAGCCGCTTCTTCCGGTCGGCTTGAACGAAGGAACTCTGCCGCCCCCTCAGCCAAGGCAGAAACCGCCGATCGTTCGGCCGGTACCGGCTATGGCCGCAGCGAGTATTCACCTTCACGCAGCGTGGCGTTTGAGCCTGAACCACGCCCTGTTGAAAATCTGTACATCAAGTATGAATGGCGCAGCACGCTTTGCTCAAAACGGATCATAGGTTGCGGCAGGCAGTATTCGCGCTCGTACAACCGGTTGTGGGACAACAACGGCTTTGCACCGCCGCCTCCGGGCCGTGAGCACTAGCAGAGAGAATGTGCTGTGCTGCTTGTAGAAGCGAAAATGTGTGCTATAGAAAGGTTTCATTGAGTGAGGGTAATCCTGAGACAAAGGAGCTGCCATGCCTGATCTGAACGGCGTGTTGATGCAGTATTTTCACTGGTACAATCAGGCTGATGGAACACTGTGGCAGGAGGTGGCGCAGCGTGCTGCCGAGCTTGCTGAAAGCGGTATCACAGCCCTGTGGCTGCCGCCGGCCTATAAGGGAATCGGCGGCGCCGATGATGTGGGCTATGGAGTCTACGACCTGTATGATCTGGGTGAGTTTGACCAGAAAGGCTCGATACGGACCAAGTATGGCACCAGAGAACAATACCTTCAGGCTGTGCATCAGCTGCAGCAGGCAGGTATCCAGGTTTATGCCGATGCAGTTTTGAATCATCGCATGGGAGGAGACCAGGCAGAACCATGCCTGGCAACACCCTACAGACGGGGGGACCGGATTCATCCCAAAGGAGAGTTGAAGGCGATTCATGCCTACACCCGTTTTAACTTTCCCGGGCGGGCCGGTAGGTACTCTTCATTTACCTGGAACTGGCAGCATTTTGATGCCGTAGATTATGACCATGCCAATCCGTCAGAACATGACACGGTCTATCTGCTGGAAGGTAAACGGTTTGATGATGAAGTCTCCCAGGAGTTCGGAAATTTTGCCTACCTGATGGGCTGCGATCTGGATTGCCAGCATCCGGAGGTGCGTGAGGAGCTGATCCGCTGGGGATGTTGGTATCTTGACATTGTCAAGGTTGATGGATTCAGGCTTGATGCGATCAAGCATATTGCGGCCTGGTTTTTTCCGGAGTGGCTGGATGCTCTGGAAAAACATGCTGGAAAAGATCTGTTCGTAGTGGGGGAGTACTGGGTCAACAGTCTGGCTACCCTGTTGCGCTACATTGATGATGTCGGCGGACGGATGGCGGTATTTGATGTGCCGCTGCATTACAACTTCCAGCGTGCCGGTCGGGCAGGGGCCGAGTTTGACATGCGCCGGATCCTGGAGGGAAGTGTGATGCAGGCCCGACCTGCTCACGCGGTTACCTTTGTTGAGAACCATGATTCACAACCGTTACAGGCGCTAGAATCAGTTGTGGAACCCTGGTTCAAGCCGCTGGCGTATGCCCTGATCCTGTTACGGCGAGAGGGCTATCCCTGCCTGTTCCATGCTGATTATTATGGAGCCGAATATGATGACCAAGGGCGTGATGGTAATCTGCACCATATCAGCATGCAGTCCCATCGCTTTCTGCTTGACCGGTTCCTCGGTGTCCGCCGGGATCTGGCTTACGGCACCCAGTATGACTATTTTGATCATCCGGCAACGATCGGTTGGACCAGGCTGGGGGATGACCGGCATCCCGGCGGTATGGCGGTACTGATGAGTAACGGTGCAGACGGTTACAAATGGATGGAAGTGGGGCAGTCGAATGTTGCGTACCGGGATATAACCGGTCACGTTACTGAAAGGGTTGTCACGAATCAGAACGGCTGGGGCGAGTTTCGCTGCAGGGGAGGGTCGGTGTCGGTCTGGACGCCGGCTTGCGGGGATGCCCGATGAGATTTTGTACCGGTCTGCTGGTGCTCGCTCTACTGCTAACAGGTTCTGGGTGTTCTTCACCCCCGGCGATTCCTGCATTGTCCCCGGATGCCGTTATCCTTGCCTTCGGCGACAGTCTGACAGCCGGTACCGGCGCAACGCCTGAAACCGGTTATCCTGCGGTGCTGGGACACCTGAGTGGACGCAAGGTCGTCAATGCCGGTGTGCCTGGGGAGGTGACGGCTGCAGGTCTGGTGCGTTTACCTCAACTGATGGAACAGGAAAAACCCGCACTGGTACTGCTCTGTCTGGGGGGGAATGATTTTCTGCAACGGCTTGATGCCGCCAAGGCAGAGGAAAATCTGCGGGCAATGGTACGGATGGTCCGGGAGCACGGGGCAGGGGTGGTGCTGATCGGGGTGCCAAAGCTGGGATTTGGTCTTGAGGTCCCCGGGTGGTATGAAAAGATTGCCAGGGATGCCGGTATTCCCTATGAGGGCAAGGTCCTGGCACAGGTGCTGTCGGATCCGACGCTTAAATCAGATCCGATCCATCCCAATGCTTCCGGTTACCGGAAGATCGCTGAGGCGTTGTTGAAGCTGCTTAAAAAGACAGGTGCTCTGACGTAGCTCTGTTTAAGGGGCCACAATTGACCGGTTTCTGCCACCCATTTTGGCCTGGTGCAATGCCTGATCAGCGCGGGAGATCGCTTCAAAGATGTTCTGGTTAGGCCGATACTCACAAACGCCAAGACTGATGGTCAGCTGAATGCCGGGCCGGTTTGCCTTGAACTCGGTCATGGATACGGATTCACGGATTTTGTTGGCAACTGCCAGCGCACCATCCAGCGGGGTTTCAGGCAGTAAGACCAGAAACTCTTCGCCGCCCCAGCGGGCGCAGATATCCTCGTTACGCAGGCAGCTCTTCAAAACGCGGGATACCTCAACCAGGACATCGTCTCCGGTGTTGAAGCCATGGGTGTCATTGACATTCTTAAAGTAATCAAGGTCTGCCATGATAATTGAGGCTGAGCGCTGATGACGGTGGGCACGACTGAACTCCTGTTCAATCATCTCCATGATGCCGCGACGATTGGTCAGGCCGGTCATCGGGTCGATTCTGGTGGCAAGGTCAAGGGAGCGGTTCATGTTGGCCAGCTGGGTCTGCAGCTGGGCTTTCTCCTTGATCAGACGCTCGGTGCGTTGCGCCAGGGTCCTATACTGCTCATGCAGTTGTTGCAGTTCCGGCAGAAGCGGGTTGTCTTTGAAACGAACATCTGCCATAAGGTGCTGATAACGATCTGACTCAACAGTTTCAAGGCGTTGGATGAAATCTTGGTCTGTTGCCATGCTGCAGACTCCTTTGGCTGTCCGGAACGGAACGAAATGCAGTCATTGTAACGAGATTCCTGAATAATTCAATGAAAACCGGTCTGCTGATGCCGGTTTTACAAAGGTTGGAATGGTAACCGCAAAATGATACTGAGTGGAGATGTCACAGGGCTGTTGCCGGATGCGGGGAGTGCCGAGATTTTCGAGACGCTGCTTGAACGTGACAGCGTACGGATAGAGCGGATTATCTCGAAAGGCCAGGTAACCCCGGTTGGTGAATGGTATGATCAATCCTGGAATGAATGGGTGTTGCTGCTGCAAGGGGAGGCGTTACTCCTTCTTGAAGGAGAGGCAGAACCCCGCAGGATGGCTTCAGGACAATGGATTATGCTGCCGGCTCGCTGTCGTCACCGGGTCGAATGGACCATGCCTGGGCAGGAGACGGTCTGGCTTGCCCTGCACTGGCCGATAGACAAGGAAAGGGAGGAGACATAATGGAGTATCGTGTAGGCAGGCCAGGCAGGGTTATCATAGCCCGCTTTTCCGACGGGGAAGATCTGCTGGCCGGTTTGGCCGATATTGTGCGGAGGGAACAGATCAAGGTCGCGGCTTTTTCAGTGGTGGGCGGGATGAAGGGCGGTCACTATGTAGTGGGTCCTGAGGGGGATGAAATGCCGCCACGACCGGTTTGGCGACAGCTCTCCGAGAACCATGAAGCGGTCGGCTTCGGGACCGTTTTCTGGCAGGATGACCTGCCAAAGGTTCATTTTCACGGGGCATACGGCCGAGGTGACAGCGTAAAGGCCGGCTGCATGCGCGAGGGTAGTGAGGTTTTTCTGGTTCTTGAGGTGATCATAACCGAGTTGCTTGATATGGATGCGGTGCGTGAGTTTGATCCTGCTTCCGGTTTTTCCTTGCTGCAGTTCAGAAAATAAAGGGGGGACTATGTTGCCGGTTATGGTAGAGCAGGGGCCGGATCGTACGCGGCTGGAACAGTTGGGGGTGTTCTCCTGGCCCGTCTGGAGCTGTGAAGTGTCGGAGTTTCCCTGGACCTATGACCAGAGGGAAATCTGCTACATTCTGGAAGGCGAGGTGATCGTGACACCTGAAGAGGGAGCACCGATAGAGCTCTCTTCCGGTGATCTGGTGGTGTTTCCGACCGGCATGCGCTGTCGATGGGATGTCGTAAAGCCGGTTCGCAAGCATTACCGGTTTGGTTAACCGATGCCTTCCTTGGCTCGTGTGCTGGTGCTGGTTGCCGTGGTGTATGGCGGATATGCATTGCTTATGGCGCTTTTTCAGCGTCACCTGATCTACCCCGGTCGTAATCTGGTGCCTGCCGCAATTCCGTCCGGCATCGCAGCAGGGGCAGAGCAGTTCTGGATCATTACCCCGTTCGGCAAGGTTGAGGGGCGCTTTATTCCTGCCCGTAAGAGCGGTCCACAACCTGCTGTGATCTTTTTTCACGGAAACGCTGAATTGATTGACGAGCTGAGCCCTGAGCTGGACCATCTGCGACGGATCGGCTGCAGTGTGCTGTTGGTGGAGTATCCCGGTTATGGACGCTCGTCCGGTCGTCCCCATCAGCGCAGTCTGAATGAAACCGCGCTGGCAGCCTATGATATGCTGGTGCAGCGGACGGAGGTTGACCCGACACGGATAATCTCCTTCGGCTACTCTCTTGGAGCCGGACCGGCGGTGAGCCTGGCTGTCAAACGCCCCATACGGGCGTTGGTGCTGGCTGCTCCGCCGGCATCGCTCAGACCGTTTGTCCATAAACGCCTGCTGCCTTCGCTGTTGCTGCATGATACCTATGATAACGCCGAGCTGGTCGGCGCCTACGAAGGGCCGACGCTGGTGCTGCACGGTAGAGATGATGCGGTCATGCCGTTTACACACGGCCAGCAGGTGGCTGCTGCAGCCCGACATGGACAGCTGGTTGCGCTCCATGCTGACCATGCAGATCTTTTGAGTACGCCAGCGTTTTGGGATGCGGTGGGGGCATTTCTGGTCAGACACACACGTATCACCACGCCTGCACCCTGACGGCTGCAGGCTCTGAGGACGTTCCAGATCCGGTCAGTTGCTAACTTGTAAATGGGTGCTATAGTTTACGCACACGTTGAAGAACCGTTTTCCATCAGGAGTGAAACCATGCAGAATTTCAGCGATGAACAGCTTGTCGATGAACTGAAGTTCCGACTTGAACAGAGTCGCAGGTCGCTTCACGATCTGTCGGTGCTGAACCGGAAGCTGGTTGAAATGAATCGTAAGCTGGAAGAGTCGGAAGCACTTAAGACGAACTTTCTTTCCAATATACGGAATGAGATCAACAACCCGCTTAACTCGATTATCGGACTGGCCTCCCAATTGGCAGAGATCGTCAGAAAGCCTGAAGTGAGTGAGCTGGTCAACATGATCTTCTCCGAGGCGTTCAACCTCGATTTCCAGCTGCGTAACATCTTTATCGCTGCTGAGCTGGAGGCAGGTGAAGCGGTTCCGAACATTGAACATGTGGAGGTGCTTTCGGTGGTGCTGGGAGTGTTGGAGAATTTTAGTGCCCATGCTGCCGACAGGCAGGTCTCGTTGCGCCTCAGTTCTGGAGATGATGAACAGATAGAAAAGGACTTCTTTCCGACCGACGCTCAAAAACTACAGGTTATTGTTGCCAACCTGGTTGCGAATGCAATTGAGTACAGCAGCCCCGGCAGCGAAGTGGTGCTGGTGGTGGAACAAACCGACAGCGCTTTACAGATTCAGGTGCAGGACCAGGGAATCGGTATTGCAGAGTCAGATCTGAAGAGGATCTTCGACCGCTTTGTACAGCTGGATACCGGACCGACCCGCGCTCATCTGGGGCACGGCCTCGGCTTAAGCGTCGTAAAGTCGCTGCTTGATCTGATGCAGGGCGAGATTCAGGTGAACAGTACTCCCGGTGTCGGATCGCTTTTCGTGGTTACGATCCCGGCTGTGGCCTACGATACAGACGGGATGACCTTTGCAGAAGGCGGCAACCTGTTTATTTTTGATCAGATGGACGAGAAATAACGTGGCAGGAGCTGAGGGCTCAAGCATACGCAAGCATTTCCTGTTTCCCGGTATGACCCATGTGGATGCCGAAGAATGTGAGATCACAACGGTACTGGGGTCATGTGTGGCTGTCTGCCTCTGGGACCAGCGTCATGGCGGCGGAGGTATGAATCACTTCATGCTGCCGCTCTGGAACGGTGAGGGACTGGCAACCCCCAAATATGGCAACATTGCCATGGAGCGACTGCTGTCGCATGTGCTGGCACTTGGGATCAGGAAAGAAAATCTGGTGGCAAAAGTGTTTGGCGGCGCGCATCTTCTGTCTACCAGCAGCGCTGCCTGTCCGATTGGCGCCCGCAATATCGAGCTGGCCCTGAACCAGCTTGAAGAATGGCGGATAAAGGTGGCTGCCTCTGATCTGGGAGGGCGTTACGGCCGCAAGGTGATTATGAATACCATGACCGGCGTGATCCTGCTGGGGCGCGGAAAAGAGCAGAATTAAGCGTCGTAAGGATATGGTGTTTGACATTCAGTGGCGCTTTTTCTAGTATCTGAAAGATTTCAGCAGCATGTAGGGGAATGGTAACGACTATGCAGAAGATACCGCTTAATCTGGCGGCTGCCGAAATGGTGCTGGCCCGAGATATTTTCAAGAATGACAGTCCTACCGGCATGCCGATCTGCGGCAAGGGAACGGTTCTGACCAGCAGCCTGATCAGCCGTTTGCAGCAGATGGGAGTCCAGTCTCTCTATGTGGAAGGGCATCCGGTGCACCAGGAGGGGGACCGTGGTCTTGAGGAACAGTTGGCTGACCTTGACAAGCGGTTTTCAAAAACCATGGGCAACCGCTATAACCTGATACTTTTGGAAATCTATCGTAACCAGATCAGAACGGCAATGGGGGACAACGGTGGACGAACGGAGGAGTGAGCTCAAAAAAATAATTATGGACACCAAGACGCTGCCGACGCTGCCCGGTGTCATTAACAAGCTGAACTCCCTTTCGAACGATGACAAATCGTCGGTTCAGGAGATGGCACGTATTGTTTCTGCTGATCAGGTGCTTTCAGCCCGTATTCTCAGGTTGGCCAACTCTCCCTCCTACGGCTTTTACCGGGTTTCAACCATTTCAAACGCCATGATCCTGCTTGGGGTCAATGTAGTCAAATCACTGGCACTGTCGTCATCAATTTTTGAAATCATGGAAAAAAACAGTGTCGGTCTCTGGGAACACTCCCTGGGCACCGCCACTGCCGCCGGGATTATTGCCCGCAAGCTGGCATTGCCGGAAGTGGAAGAGATTACGACAGCCGGTCTGCTGCATGATATCGGTAAGGTCATCATCGGACTCAAGTGTGCCGAACAGCTTCCGGAGATACGTCGCAAGATCAAGCTGGATCAGCTCTACATCAGTGAAGCAGAGAAGGCTGTGCTGGATACTGACCATGCAGAAGTGGGTGGTTGGCTTTCTAAAAGCTGGTTCCTGCCTGACAAACTTTCCGAGCCGATCGCCTATCATCATAATGTCGGCGCATCTGATGACCACCGGATAAAGACCTCGGTAGTGCATCTGGCTGACATCCTGATCAAGGCCAGTGGTTTTGGCGACAGTGGCGATCTCTATGTGCCGGCGGTGCAGCAGGTGGCTTGGGATGCCCTCAAGCTGAATGAGCTCCTGATGGCTGAGATCGTAGCCGAGCTTGAGGACAAGCTGGTTGAAGTCAAAAACTTCAGTCTCGAGTTACAGGTTGCCGATGCAGCATTCTAGGATATCGATCATCTGCACGCAACCCCAGCTTTCATTGCTCTTGCAGCTACGGCTGCAGAGCAAGGGGTATCAGGTCATGGTGGTTGAAAAAACAGCGGCTGCCCTGGGGATGTTTTATTCTGACCCGCCTGATCTGATTATTGTAGATTTTTCATCTCCCTGTGTCGGCTGCCATGATGTGTTGTTTATGCTGCGTGGAGACAGCTTTTTCAGCCCGATTCCGATTATCGGCATCTTTCCCGCCTCAACAGAGCAGGACTCATGGGATGATTTTCCGCTGGATGACTTTGTGGTCACACCGGTAAATTTTGCTGAACTGGTCAGCCGGATCACTCTGGCACAGTCACGGATCAAGAGAATATTTGACAATAACCCCCTGACCCGGTTGCCGGGCAATACCTCTATCCATCGTGCCATTGAAGAATCACTCGGCCTGCCGCTGGCTGTCTGCTACGTGGATATTAATCACTTTAAACCCTACAATGATGTGTACGGTTTTTCCCATGGTGATGAGGTGATCCGGATGTTGGCACGGATCATGTCAAATGATGTCCGTGAATCAGGCGGCGGCTTTTGCGGTCATGTGGGAGGCGATGACTTCGTCTTTATTGCGCCGCGCGAGCGGGCAGAGCAGGTTTGCGCAACGATTATCAGCCATTTTGATCAGATTGTGCAGACTCTTTTTGATGAAGAAACCAAGCAGCAGGGGTATTATCAGGCCGTGAATCGCAAGGGTGAAAAAGAACAGATGCCTATTCTGGGGATTTCTATCGCTGTTGTACCGATGGATTCGCCTGCCATTACCCATGCGGCCCGAGTGGCAGAAGTTGCGGCAGAGCTGAAAAAGCTGGCAAAAGGGAATAAGGGAAGTAGTTTTGTTATTGACCGACGTTCAAATCTGCATGAAGCAGATTGAGTGTCACACGATCTCAGTTCGATTCCAAATCTAAGGCAGCGAAAACGTGCAGCGTAGTGCGTTGAAGAGCCTCAGACGCACCAGTCAAGAGAACGCCATGAGTTGGAATTGGATAAATACAACCGGGGAGAATGTTTGAATGCCAAGATTGTTACTTGTGTCAGCAGCTCTGCTGCTCCTGATGTTTGTGGCCGGGTGTGGATCAACCCACACTCCGGGTACGCCAACCGGTTTGACGGTTACCTCCACTGAACCGATTACCTTGAGCTGGACCGCCTCTCCTGGTGCGTCAAGCTATATAGTCTATCGAGGAGCCGCACCCGGTATTTCGACAAAAATGTTCCTGCAGGGAGGGATTAGCACCACAAGTTATGCCGATTCAACCGCCATTGCCGGTACCACCTACTACTATCAGATTACTGCCTACAGCTCTGACGGCCAGTCAACACCGTCAGCTGATGTCTCTGCCACCGGCACCTTTACGCTTACGGCTGCTTCAGGAACGTTAAACTGGAACAGCGTGCTGAATACTGCCGGTTATACGGTGTATCGCAGCACCTCTTCCGATCTTTCAGGAAAAACAGCAGTGGCAACCGGCCTGACGGTTGCCACCTATACGGACACAACCGGAGTGAAGGGAACCCCGTACTACTATCAAGTTGCAGCTGTTGATGCCAATGCTGCAGAGTTTGTTGTTTCCAACATTGTTACCGTGACGTACTGATTATAGAGAAACGGTCTGAACAGAAAAGGCGCTACCCAATGCTTGGGTTAGCGCCTTTTCTGTTACTGGTGTTGTGTAAGCCTGACTACTGTTTCTTGTGGCATTTCGCACAGTTTGCAGTGACGGCAAAGGCTGTCTTGCCGTCATGGCAGGCACCGCATGACTTGCCCTGCTCCATCTCTTTCATGGTCACCCGCTTGCCGCCGCCATAGGGGAAGGTCTTGGTGTGGCAGTCGTTGCATTTGTAGGCTGCGGTATGGAAGTCGTGGCTGAAATAGCCGACAATGGTACCACGACTGTTTTTAAAGGTCAGGTTAGCAGGCTTGTATCCGGTGTGACACTTGTTGCAGTCACCGCTTGAGGCAAAGGCTGTCTTGCCGTCATGGCAGCTGCCGCAGGACTTGCCTTTGGCCATGTCAGCCATGGTCGCCTTGCGGGAACCCTGGCGGTAGTCGTATTTTTTAGTGTGACAATCGCCGCATTTATAGGCCTGGACGTGGAAGTCATGACTGAAGACGGCGTCACTGACCGGCTTTGACTTATATTTAAGGGTTTTTGTGGCCAGTCCGCGATGGCACGAACCGCAGTTTGCGGCAACAGTAAAGGCTGTTTTACCGTTGTGGCATGAACCGCAGGACTTGCCTTTTTCCATTTCTGCCATACTGACACCACGACGGATCGGCCCGCCCTTGTGGCAGCTCTTGCAGCCGAATCCCTTGCCGTTCACGTGTGAGTCATGGCTGAACATGGCGTTGCCGGCCGGAATCCGGTAGGTGATTGCTGTCGGCGTACCGCGGTGACACTTGCTGCAGTCTTTTTCAGTGGCAACACTGAATGCCTTTTTGCCGTTGTGGCAGGCACCGCAGGAGAGCCCTTTTTCCATTTCAGCCATGCTGAACGAGCGTTTTTTTGCCAGATTGAAAATAGCGCTGTGGCAAGCCTTGCAATCCTTGTTTTTTGCAAGGTGCGTGTCATGACTGAAGACAACAGCCGAAGCATTTTTGAAGCTGAATCTGATGTCCTTGGCTTGTACGGGAACCGTCATCAGCATGACAATAACCGCCACAAAGAAGGTAATAATCCGACCGTTCATCCCACTCCCCCTTGAAGCTGATAAATTTAAAGCGCCTTACTTTAAGAGCGACAGGAACGATTGTCAATTGATAATTGTATACAACTGCTATACACCCCAAAACGGTTTGGCGGCATGGAATTGAATGCGGTTGCGAGGGGGTAGCAGCTGTGGTATAGAAGCATTTATTTTGTAAACAAGGGATGGAGATGCATGCTGAGTCTTGATGCGATACTGTTGAACGCCTTACATGAAGATATCCACACCGGAGATCTGACAACGCTGGCGGTGGTCCCTGAGCCACGTCAGGCTAACGCCCGTCTGGTGGCCAAGGAGAGATTAACCGTAGCCGGGACAGCTGCTGCTGCCAGGGTGTTCACCTTGCTTGATCCCAAATCCGTACTGGATGTCTGTTGCCATGAGGGGCAGATTGTTGAAAAAGGGGCCGTGATGGTCCGTATCTCCGGTGATGCCGCAGCGTTGTTGCAGTGTGAGCGGGTTGCCCTGAATCTGCTGCAACGAATGTGTGGTATTGCAACCCTGACGGCCGGCTATGTTGCTGCTGTGGCCGGCACCAGGGCCCGTATTGTTGACACCCGCAAAACAACCCCCGGCCTGCGGGTGCTGGAGAAATACGCGGTACGGGTTGGCGGTGGAATCAACCATCGCACCGGTCTTTACGATGGCATCCTGATCAAGGAAAACCATATTACTGCTGCCGGTGGCATTACCGAGGCCATTCGCCGTGCCAGGGCCTACATCCCCCACACGCTGAAGATCGAGATTGAAACCGAGACGGTGGAGCAGGTACAGGAAGCGCTGTCTGCCGGTGCTGATATCATCATGCTTGATAACATGAGCTGTGCCGACATGCGCCATTGCGTTGAGCTGATCGCCGGGCGTGCACTGGTTGAAGCCTCCGGCGGTGTAAACCTTGAGAGTGTCAGGGCCATTGCCGAAACCGGTGTTGATATCATCTCGGTCGGGGCATTGACCCATTCCTCCCGTGCCATGGATATCTCCATGCTGCTGGATTGATCTGATGCCACGGCGGCCGGCAACGTCAGAGCTGGTGAGATTGCTGCGCGTTGACGGCGGTGTTGTCTCCGGCGAGCAGCTCAGTCGTCAGTTGGGGGTTTCCCGCACCGCCATCTGGAAACAGGTCTCCCTGCTGCGTACCCGTGGCTACCGGATTGTATCAGTGCCCTCGCAGGGCTACCGGTTGCTGTCAGAACCTGACCTGCTGGATGCTGCAGATCTCATGAACAGCATAGGGAACAGCTGTCTGATAGGAAGAAAGGTAGTCTGCCGTGCAGAAACAGACTCCACCAACAGTGATGCCTTCAGGCTGGCAGAAGAAGGGGGCGAGGAGGGGACGGTCCTGCTTGCAGAGCGCCAGTTGTCCGGAAAAGGAAGACTGGGGCGCCGCTGGGAATCACCTGCCGGGGTTAACCTCTACTGTTCAGTGATCTTGCGTCCGGAGCTGCCACCCTATGAAGCGCCGCAACTTACCTTTCTTTCTGCTGTGGCTGTGGCCCGGACAATTCAGGCAACTACCGGTCTGCTGCCTGCTATCAAATGGCCCAATGATCTGCTGATCAACGGTCGCAAGGTGGCCGGGCTGCTCAATGAAATGAATGCAGAGACTGACCGGGTAGGTTTTGTGATTCTGGGGATCGGGGTCAATCTGAACATGCAGGCTGAACAATTTCCTGCAGACCTTCGCAGTCCGGCTACCTCGCTGCAGATTGAGTCGGGGACGCCGGTGTCTCGTCAGGCGTTTACCCTGCGGCTGTTGCAGGAGCTTGATAACGAATATTGCCGGTTTCGACATGACGGTTTCGGCCCGGTCCGGGATGAATGGGCACGATACTGTAATGCCTACGGCCGTCAAGTGTCCGTCGATCTTGGAACGGGCAGCATGCAGGGAGGCTTTGTCGGGATTGATCATGATGGCGCGTTGCTGATCCGGCTTCCGGACGGCAGTCGGGAAAGAATACTGAGCGGTGATGTGACCGTACTCTGAAAGAGAGATAGTCTTGCTTCTTGTTATTGATGTTGGTAACAGCAATATCGTGCTTGGTATTTTCAGCGATGAAAAACTGGTGCGGCACTGGCGGATCTCGACGGACAAATCCCGTACATCGGATGAATACGGGATCATGCTGCACAGTCTTTTTTCTCTGGCTGATCTGTCGCTCTTACGCATCAAGGCCATCATCATCTCTTCTGTGGTTCCTCCCCTGACCGGTGTGTTGGAAGCCCTGTGCAGGGACTTCTTTTCCTTACCACCCTACGTGGTCGGCCCAGGCATTAAAACAGGGATGCAGATCCAGTACGACAACCCGCGAGAGGTAGGGGCTGATCGTATTGTGAACGCTGTGGCAGGCTTTGAAAAACATCACTGCCCATTGATAATTGTTGATTTTGGAACAGCCACCACCTTTGATTACGTAAACGTCCGGGGTGATTACTGCGGTGGAGCCATTGCCCCTGGTCTGGCAATTTCGCTTGAGGCGCTCTTTCAGCGTGCAAGCAAACTGCCTCGGGTAGATATCTGCCGCCCTCCCCAGGCCATTGCCAAAAATACGGTCAACTCGATGCAGTCCGGTATTTTCTACGGGTATGTCGGCTTGGTGGATGGTATTGTAGGGCGGTTGCAACAGGAAAGCCATGAACAATGCCGGGTAATCGCAACCGGTGGTCTGGCCGGCCTGATAGCACCGGAGTCAAAGACTATTGATGAAGTTGATGCATTCCTGACCCTGGATGGGTTAAGGATTCTGTATGAGCGGAACCGATAATTCCTGATCAGTTGTCATGTAGCTAATCAACGCAGACAAGGAGGCAGCGCATGGGGTCGTATCCGACGGAGAAGATTCGTAACCTGGGAATTGTGGCACACGGTGGGGCCGGCAAGACGTCACTGGCTGAGGCGATTCTGTTCAATACCGGTATGATTGACCGCCTGGGCCGTGTAGATGACGGCACCTCGACCATGGACTATGAGCCTGAAGAGATCAAACGCAAGATTTCTATCTCGTCAGCCTTTGATCATTGCGAGTGGGATGGCCATTCGATACATTTTGTTGATACTCCCGGTTACGGCGATTTTATTGGTGATACCCGTGCCTGTATGCGTGCGCTGGATTGCGCTGTGGTGATCCTGTCAGCCATTTCCGGTGTAAAAGTCCAGACTGAGGAGGTGTGGGAATGGGCCAACGAGTTTGAAATTCCCCGTATCGCCTTTGTGAACAAAATGGATAAGGAACGGGCCAACTTTTTGCGGGCAATTGACGATATGGAAAAGAGCCTGAAGGCACGTGGTGTGGCCATCCAGATGCCGATTGGTGCTGAAGAGTCCTTTGAAGGGGTGGTTGACCTGATCAGGATGAAGGCCTGCAAATATGCCAAGGATGGTTCCGGCGGCTGTCAGGAGATCGATATTCCGGCAGACTACCTGGATGAAGCGCAGCGCTTGCGGGAACACATGGTTGAGATCGTTGCCGAAGCCTACGATGCCCTGACGGAAAAATATCTGGAAACCGGCGAATTGACT
Source organism: uncultured Geobacter sp. (assembly GCA_964582605.1). Taxonomy (GTDB): domain Bacteria; phylum Desulfobacterota; class Desulfuromonadia; order Geobacterales; family Pseudopelobacteraceae; genus Trichlorobacter. The sequence goes on from CAZOTC010000001.1 coordinate 30,779, forward strand.
GAAGAGGAAATCCTTGATGGTCTGCGGGTAGGGACCATGCGTAACACCTTTACTCCGGTTCTCTGCGGTTCCGCCACCCTGAATGTCGGTGTCAAGCAGCTCCTGAAAGCGGTGTGCGACTTTCTTCCGTCTCCACTTGACCGGACCAAGGCGGTTGGTACCAACCCTAAAAACAACCAGCTTGCAGAGCGCGGGCCTGATGAGAAAGAGCCGTTCTCGGCACTAGTGTTCAAGACTACTTCTGACCCTTACACCGGCAAGATCACCATTTTCAGGATTTATTCGGGTACCCTTAATTCTGACTCCACCATTTTCAACGCCACCAAAGGGGTTGAAGAGCGGATCGGCCAGATTTATGAACTGGAAGGCAAGAAGCAGAAACCGCTCAAGCAGGCCTTTGCCGGTGACATTGTTGCAGTCGCAAAGCTGAAGGAGACGGTTACCGGTGACACACTCTGCGATCCCAATAATCCGATTGTCTATGAACCGGCCAAACAGCTCTTACCGGTTATTTCCTATGCAATCGAGCCAAAGACCAAGGCCGATGAAGACAAGATCCACAATGCCCTGCACCGTCTGATTGAGGAAGAACCGACGCTTGAGTCCCATCGTGACGCTCAGACCAAGGAGTTTATTATTTCAGGGTTGGGACAGGTGCACCTTGATGTTATTGTTGAAAAGATGAAGCGCAAGTTTAATGTTGAAGTGTTGTTGAAAACCCCGAAGATTCCTTATTTTGAAACGATACGCGGTACTGCCAAGGTGCAGGGCAAGTACAAGAAGCAGTCAGGCGGTCGAGGACAGTACGGTGATTGCTGGATTGAAATGGGACCGACCGGGCGTGGCGAGGGGTATCTCTTTGAAGACAAGGTCGTGGGGGGGGTGGTTCCCCGTCAGTATATCCCTGCAGTAGACAAGGGGATTCAGGAGGCTGCCCTTGAAGGCTTCCTGGCGGGCTATCCGGTGGTTGACTTCAGGGTTGCCCTGTATGACGGCTCGTTCCACACGGTTGACTCATCCGAAATGGCGTTTAAGGTGGCAGGCTCTCTGGCCTTCAAGAAGGCCATGGAACAATGTAAGCCGGTGCTGCTGGAGCCTATCGTCAACCTGACGGTTACTGTGCCGGATGAAAATATGGGCGATGTGATCGGTGATCTGAACTCACGCAGGGGCAAGGTGGTCGGTGTTGAACCCAAGGCCCATTCGCAGACCATCAAGGCGGTGGTGCCTATGTCAGAGGTGCTGGCCTATTCAAACGACCTCAAATCGATGACCAGTGACCGCGGCCTGTTCAGTACTGAATTCTCGCATTATGAAGAAGTGCCGACTCATATGGCGCAAAAAGTGATTGCCGAGGCACAGGCAGCCAAAAAAGATTAAACCATCAGGGGCTGGCAGCCTGTGCTGCCGGCCCTTTGAATCTGTGTATCCCGGAGGTAGTGTATGGAATTCAAGTTTGGCAAGGATAAGGCTGATGAAGGAGCGCCTGCTCAGCCACAGGAAAAAAGTAAACAGACCGGACTGCTCGTGTTGCTTCTGATCCTTTTGGGCGGATTTGGTTATCTCTATTTCTTTACCGGGTTGATCAGGCCTCAGGAGGCACCTCCGGCTCCACCGCCTCCGCCACAAGTGGTAAAACAGCCATTACCGTCCCGAGATGCTGCCGTTCCTGCTGCTGCAAAACCGGCTGACCAGAAAGCCGCCGCACCTTCCAGTGCACCTGTTCCGGCAGCACAACCGGCTGTCAAGCCGCCGCCAAAAACTGCTGATGCAAAACCTGCTGTGGCACCTGCGGCAAAACAGGAGCCTGCCAAACCTGTCGCACCCGTAGCAAAACAGCCTGAACCGGTTAAACCTGCAGTACCTTCAACTGTCAAGACGGAACCGAAAAAAGCTGTACCGCCGCCGGCAAAGGTTGAAGAGAAAAAGTCTGCCATTGCAGCTGCGCCAACGGCCAAGCCGGTCGAGACCGTCAAGAAGCAGCCGGCAGTGTCCAAGACGCAGGGACCGTGGACAGTGGTGGTTGGACTGTATGTGGTGGAAGAAACCCTGGCTGAAGATATGGCCAAGATGAAGAAGGCCGGTTTGACGCCGGTGATGACAAGCGGTCCCAGACGTCCGGTTACCATGCATCGCCTGTTCTATGGCGACTATACCGGCAAACAGGAGGCCCAAAAGGCGGTTGAAACACTGAAAAATACAGCGGGAGGCGGATTTTCCGTGCAGCGCGGCGAAAAACATGAGGTGTTTGCCGGATCATACGCTGTGCTGAGTGGTGCACAGTCAGAGCAGCAGCGGCTGGCAGCTGCCGGTATCAAGGTGACGGTACGCAAGACGCAGGTACCGTTAGCCTCGCGCAAGCTGACAGCCGGAACCTTTACCGATCGTAAAGCTGCTGTTGAAGTCCAGAAAAAACTGAAGAGTGCCGGTATCGGTTCGCCGGAGATTGAATAGCGGAACAGCTGTGGCTGAGTCGGTACGGATTACAATTCCTGCGTCAGTTGCTGTTTTTGTCAAGCCTGACGCTCCATTGCAGGAGCGGCTGCGTGGGGCTGCGGGAGATGTCTCGCTCCCCCCCCACGAACTGCTGCTGCTGTGGTTCTGTCTGAGCAAAGATAGCGAGCCGGACGTGGCTTTGCTGGCAAAATCTTCGCTGGCATCGGTTGATTGTCAACTGGTGCTGGGAGCTCTTGCTGTCAGCCGGTATCATCCGGCGCTTCTACATACACTGGCGCTGCTACGGGGTACAGAGCCGGATATCAGAGATGCATTACTGGCGCGTCCGGAACTGGCTGAGATAACGCGAAGCCAGTTGGCTGCGATGACTGTTACTGCAGAAACATCAGGAGTAGCGGATCTCGACGAGGATTCTGAAGAAGCGTTGCAAGACCTGACACCTGCAGTTGATCAGGATGCTGCAGAGGCAACTGATGATGACGCTGCAGATTTGGAAAATGATGAGTATCTCAGTAAATACAAGCTGGCTCAGGTCATGGGGATCGGCGAAAAGATCAAGATGGCTTTGACCGGTGACAAGGAGTGGCGAAAAATCCTGATCAAGGATGCCAATAAACTGGTCAGCAGCGGGGTGCTGAAAAATCCGAGGATTACCGAGCCTGAGGTGCTGACCGTCCTGAAGTCAGGTGTTCAGAACGATGAAGTAATGCGGTTGATCTGTGCAAACAAGGAGTGGATCAAGAACTACCAGATCCGTAAGGCCCTGATTGAGAATCCCAAGACACCGTTAGCCAATGCCCTGCGTTATCTGGGGACGATGAATGAAAAAGAACTTGCCAATTATGCAAAAAGCAAAAACATCTCATCAGTGGTTGCCACCCAGGCCAAACGGATGCTGTTGAACAAAAAACGATAGTATTCCGGGAAACAGGACAGTTCTACCTCAATGGCGGTCATTAATCATGCAAAACGTGAAATAAATGCAAAAATTGTTTATTTCGGTTCTCCTGGTTGCGGCAAGGGCAAGCTGTTTCATTTTATCCATCAGCGAATCAAGCCCAGCCTCTGCGGCCCCCTCAAGACTATGCCTGCCGGTAGCGATACCCTGCTTTTTTTTGACTATATCCCCTTTGAAAACTCCAGCCTTGACGGCTACAGAATCCGTTTCCATCTCTATACCATGACCGGTCCGGTTACCAATCCGGGGACCTGGAAGATGACCCTGAAAGGGCTTGATGGACTTGCTTTTGTGACGACCGGCGCGGAAGCAGGAGGCAGTGCAGCTGCTGAAAGTCTGCGTGTGCTCAGGTCAATGCTTGCAGCATACGGCAAGGATTTGTGTTCATTACCCCGGTTGTGGCTATCCTGCGGAAGTGAAGGGAAAGAACCTGAGCATAGCGAATGTAAGGATTATTTTGATGAAAACCTGAAACACGCCTGTTCGGTTGCTAGCGGAGAGGGGGTGCTGCAGTCTCTGGCACAGCTTTCTCAAGCCGTCTTACAGCAGCTGCGCCAGGAGTATGAACCATCTGCGTATACCGGCAGTACAGGGGGGGCTCAGGTGCCGGAAGAGGCAGTGCCCCCTTCGATGGAGACGATAACCTTGCCTGAAGTCAGGCTGACCATGGCCGGTCATTCGGTGGTACACGTACCGCTTGTTATTCAGGACGGTGCTCGTGTCAGGAACTACAAGCTTTCACTTGTGTTTCAACCGGAAGAAGGCTGACGCTTAACACGAGGGAGAAGAAAAGGAACATCTTGCTGGTACCTTTGATAGCTTTTGCCATACTGTTTGAGCATGCGACGCTCTTCTAGCAGAGCACCAAAGATGAAATAGGCTGCACTGCAGACAGTCAATACAATCCAGCGGGTTGTGACGACAGGATTCAGCAGCAGGAACAGGATTCCCAGCAGGTAGAGCGGGTGCCGTACAACCGCATAACAGCCGGTTGTTATCATAGGAGACGGCTCATTCGCAGTTTCTGCAGTAAATCCAAGAAAACGGGCCATTCCTGTCTGGCGCAGACAGATAACACCTGCCCACAGGATGAGCAACTGGAGGCCATGCATAATCAGACTCCAAATCCCGGGAGCGACAAACAGTACGGCCGTTGATTGCCAGGCCAACAGCACCCATCCAAACATAAGTGTCGAAAAAATATTGTAGGTAATTCGGTATCCAGGCAGGGCGTGTCCGGCCATTTGCTGTATCCGCTTCTTGATACGCGGAGCTGCAAGCAGTGAGTGTACAACACAGAAAAGTACCAATCGAAAGGTAAAGTCAAGGCTGTCCGTCACAGTCATCTCCTTTGTCTGTTGCAGCCTAGCACTGCAGTCTTGTGCAGACAAGCGGAACGTGGTAGTTTCATCCTTCGTTAAAGCGATTTGAGCCTGAGGAGCGAGGTCCGATGCCGATAATTACAATTTCCCGTGAAATGGGAACCGGTGCATACAGTATAGCCAAAGAGCTGGCAAAGAAGCTGAAGTACACCCTGGTGGACGGCCCCCAAATAGCTGCAAGCGCTGCAGCATTTGGCCTTACTCTGGAGATGCTGCAGGCCGTTGATGAAAAGCCGCCCTCATACAATACCGTTGAGGATCGGGCCCGGGCAGCTTCCCTTAATTCAATTGAGCTGATTCTGCTTGAATTTGCCAAAAAAGGTAATGTCATTCTCTATGGCCGGGGAGGCCAGGATTTGCTGCAAGGCTGTGCCAATGTGCTAAGATTACGTTTTATCGCAGATTTTGAAGAGCGGGTAGAGCGCTTCTCGGAACGGGAATGGATCGATCCGGACCTGGCTCAGGAGCTGATCAGGCGGAGCGACCATCAGCGTGGCGGCTTCATCCATTTTTATTTTGATCGGGATTGGAATGATCCGCTTGGCTACGACCTGACGTTTAACACCTCCCGTTTTTCCCATGAGTCAATCATCGATATTGTTGTTGCAGCGGTAAAAGATCCTCAGCTGAAGGAGGCCGACGTCTGGTCAGCCGGGGAGATTGAAAATACGATTCTTGTTAAAACAATAGAGACAGCGCTGCTGCGGTCTGAAGAGCTTGAGTATCGGCCATTCAGGATTGAAGTTGAAGACGGCCAGGTAACAATGTCCGGCTATATCGGTTCAGAAACTGAAAAACAGGCTGCTTTGCGGGTTGCTGCTGCAGTACAGGGAGTTAAGGGGGTAACTGATAACCTGCATGTCGTCAACTATCGTGAATTCAAGGATAAGTGTTAATCAGAAAGTCCGTTTTGACTGCTGTTTTTCAGCAGCCTGACGAAGGGGCGGGAGCAGGGCATCGGAAAACCGGATACCTCCCCGCCCTTTTCCAATACAGTCATCCGGCTCAATTCCATGGAAATCAGAACCGGCGGTTACCAACAGGTTCAAGCGGCGAGCCAGCCCCTGCAGGCAGATGACTTCATGCTCCATTGTCATGTTGTTAAACAGCTCAATCCCGTCAAGGCCTAGTCCTTTTAGTTCTGTGATAAGGTCTGACAAAAGCTGCATGTCCCGGGTAACGCTCGTGGGATGGGCAAGTACGGCAATGCCTCCAGTTCTTTGTATGGTTGCCAGGGCATTTTCCAGCGGCCAATAGAATTTTGGCACGTTGCATGGCACCAGATAGCGATTAAACGCATCCTCCATCCCGCTTACATACCCGCGCTGCATCAAAGCCCGTGCAATATGAGGCCGCCCCATAACGCCGTCAGCCAATCGTACTACCTCTTCTCTTGTCAGCGGTTCCTTCATTTCCCGATCAAGAAGTTCATTGACAAGCTGAAGGATTTCATGGTTCCTAGTGTCCCTGCGTAGGGCAAACTCATCCAGACGCTGCGTCAACTCCGGATCGTCTATGTCGATCCAGTATCCCAGTAGATGTATGTCGCTGAACCCCCTGAAACAGACAGAAAGCTCTACACCGGGAATGACCTCGATGCCACACTGTTTTCCGGCAAACGTCGCATCCACAACTCCTGAAACGGTGTCATGATCGCATACGGCGATTGTGCTGAGGCCGGCTTGAGCGGCTGCGTGAACAAGTGCGCCCGGTGGCAGCATCCCGTCAGAACAACTTGAATGCAGATGTAAATCAATCATTGGCAGCACCTCCTTCAGGGGTATGATGCAATCGCTTTCCTGAAAATGCAAGGAGACGGTCAAAAAAGATATGCATGACGATTGTCTGATCACAGATTAGGAGCTACAATGCAATCATGACTGATTTCCAGATTCATCAGGCAATGCAGCTCTTGGAGGACGTATGTAAAGCGTGGCAGACTCCGTCTGTAACGGTGATATCGGAGCAGTACCAATCGCCATTTCATGTGTTACTTTCATGTATTATTTCATTGCGAACCAAGGATGCTGTTACTGCAGCTGCCTCTGCACGCCTCTTCGGTCGTGCAGGTACTCCAGAAGAAGTTGTCGGTCTGACAACTGACGAAATTGCACAGCTGATCTACCCGGCAGGTTTTTATCGTACTAAGGCCGGACAGATTCATCAGATCTGTAAGCGTTTACGTGATGAATATAACGGCATAGTACCTGACGATTTGGAGCAGTTGCTTACTTTTAGAGGGGTGGGGCGCAAGACCGCCAACCTGGTAATCACCCTTGGGCATGGTAAGCCCGGCATCTGCGTTGATATCCATGTCCATCGCATTACTAATCGTTGGGGGTATGTTTGCAGTAAAAATCCTGACCAGACTGAATTGATACTGAGAGAAAAACTGCCTTCTGAGTACTGGCTCAGGATCAATGATTTACTGGTCTGTTTTGGACAAAATTGCTGTCTGCCGATATCACCGTTTTGTTCGACCTGTAGAATGCTGAGTCTTTGCAGCCGAATTGGTGTTCAACGCAGTCGATAATTTTACGTTGTTATAGACGCTTCAGTTGTGTGCAAAAAACTTGGTTGCCACCGTGCTGCTTTCAGTGTAATAAAGTACACTGAGTTTTAGATAACAGTATTTTATTTTTTACATAGGAGGAACTGCGCATGCTGCGAAAAATTGGATTTATCGGTTTAGGGACGGTGGGACGTCATATGGCGGCCAATCTGGTTAACGGGGGATATGATCTTACTGTGTTTGATACTGATCCGGCGAAAATAGCGGATCTGGTGTCACTGGGGGCAGTGGGGGCCACTACCGCAGCAGAAGCTGCTCGCGGACGAGAGCTGGTTATTTCGATTGTTTCAGAAGGTGATGAACAGGGTCCGCTTTTTTGCGGTGAGACTGGTATCATGGCTGGTATTGAACCAGGCACCATCTTCGCCGATATGGGTACAACCTCCCTTGAGACAACACTGAAGATGGCAGATGAGACCGCCAAAAAGCGTTGCCATTATCTGGACGCCCCGGTTTGGGGAAATAAGGATCACGCGGCTAACGGCCTGTTGACCATTATTGTGGGAGGGGACCCGGCTATCATTGGCAAGTGTCGTGAACCGTTCAGTATCTTTGGACTGAATACCATTAATGTCGGCGAAATCGGTGATGCAACCAAGATGAAATTTGTCGTCAATATGGTACAGGGTACGCTGGTTCAGGTGCTTGCAGAAGGTCTGGTCTTTGGTGAGCGTATGGGCTTCAGCGGTGACAAGATCCTTGAAGTGCTTGACACGCGTGGGGTCGCTTCTCCCATTTTCCACCTCAAGGGCAGGGCGATGTCCCGCAACGAGTTTACCCGCAGTCTGGCGCTTAAATATGTGAATGACGGCATGCACCTGGTGCTGAACGCTGCCCGTCTGGTCGGTTTACACTTGCCGGCAGCCGAAGCTGCCAGCAAAATGTATGAAAAAGGACTTGAAGCCGGATATGGTGAAGAGGATTTTTCTGCAGTCATCAAGGTTTTGCGCAAATAGAACATAAGCTGGTAGTATTAGTTCGTGAGGTTAAAGGCGTTCATTTGAGCGCCTTTACTGTTCGTGGAGAGAGGTTGTCATGAAAACAGCGTTCAGAACTCGCACCGTATATCTTGCGGCCTCCTGGATGGCGCCGGTCGGTCGTTACAATGGTAAAGACCGTCCAGATCTCTCGTTTCTTGAGATGGCAGAGCAGTGTGGAGAGGTTTTTAGCGGCAGTCCGGTGAGACGCAGGGATATTGAGGCAGTTGTGGTGGGTAGTCAGAACCCTGCGGCTTTTTCCGGGGTTGATAACACTGCCGCTAAGATATCAGGGATTTTGGGGGTTTCCGGCGTTAAATCAGTTTTGATAGACACCGCATCCTCTTCCGGAGCTTCTGCTTTCGAAAATGCGTTCCTGGAAGTTGCCTCAGGGCGTCATGACCATGTACTTGCCATCGGTATTCAGAAGATGAGTGATGCCTCTACCCAGGAAGCAACGCGCATTATTGCCGGGGTAATCGACCGCGATGAAGCCGAGTACGGGCTGACCATGCCGGCGTGTGGTGCTCTGGTTGCCGGTGCGCTCAAACAGAAACTCGGTCTCACTGATCTCGAATGGTCAGCTTATTCCTCGCTTCTGACTCAGCGCAGTCACCGCTTCAGCAGTCAGAATCCCTATGCGCACCTGAGGCAACCACTGCCTTTTGAGGATTATTTCAGCCAGTTGGCGTCCGGCGAAAATTACCGCTACTGGTCTCCCTTGCGTTACCACGACTATTGTCCCATGTCGGACGGCATGGCTGCAGTTATCCTTACTTCACGCCCCCAGGATATCCTGATTGCAGGGGTTGGCAGTGCTACCGACATACCAACCATCGCCGATCGTAACTACTTTCATTCCTTTCCGGCCACGGTTATAGCCGCCGGTTACGCCTATGGTATGGCCGGCTTGCATAATCTCAGACAGCTTGAGGGAAAGCTTCACGTCAACATGCATGATCCCTTTAACGGGTTTGGTCCGATCAATCTGGTTGACCTCGGGATTGTCAGCCGTAACCACCTTTTCGATGCCCTGCTTGATGATCAGTTGACCGGCCCCAACGGACTTTTTCCGACAAATCTGACCGGTGGCCTGAAAGGGAGGGGCCATCCTCTCGGTGCTACCGGCATGATTCAGATCGTCGAGAACCATCGTTTGATAAGCGAAGCCGGATTTGAGGCCGGTCTCTCACATTCTATTGGCGGACCGATCAATAACAATGTGGTGGTGCTCCTTGAGCGGAGTCAACACTTTGACGGACGTGTTCATGAGCCGTACCGACCATGGGGGCTGCCTTCCTTGGGAAGGCCAAAGCCACGTGGGGTAACAATAGAATTTTTACTGGATGAAACAGGCAGCTGTACTGGCGAGTTTGTGAACGCGACGACACGTTATCACTACAAAACCGGGCAGCCTGAATTGACGTTGATACTGGTAGCCTGCCGGTTCCAAGGTGTGAAATATCGTTTTCTGTTTGGACTTGATGGTGGTTTTGCAATGCAGCTGGCTGATCTTGCTCCGGGGGATGAACTGGTTTTGACCCGTCAGTCCGGCGAGATTATGCTGAATCGCATGCCTGTGCAACGATTCTATCAGAGAACGATCAAGGGTATGAGAGAACTGGCGGAGTCAGGCTGGCGCAGGATGAAGGGGGATAAAGGCGATACTGCTGTACGGGGTTGATTTTTGTCATACGCATTGTTATAGTATTAGCAGTCGCATGCTGTGAGTGCTAATACGAGAGGTAGGAGGTGTGTCGTCATGTATGCCGCCATTCCTGCAGTAACCGATAGTTTTTCAAAATATCTGTCAGAAATACGCTCTTTTCCTCTGCTTGATGAACAGGAGGAATACAGGCTTGCTGTCCGTCTGTTTGAGGAAAACGATCTTGATGCAGCTCAATCCCTGATTACGTCCAATCTCCGTTTTGTGGTAAAGATTGCTGCTGAATACCGTAATTATGGAGTGAAGATGCTTGATCTTGTTCAAGAAGGCAATATCGGGCTCATGCTGGCAGTACGTAAATTCAATCCCTATCGCGGTTTTCGTCTGATTACCTATGCGGTCTGGTGGATTCGCGCCCAGATTCAAAGTTTCATTATATCGTCATGGAGTCTGCTCAAGATTGGTACAACACAGGCGCAACGCAAGCTCTTCTTTAAGCTTAAGCAGGCAAAAAATGCGATTAATCGCATGACAGGTGGAGATGATGATCTGTTGGCAACTGCTGAGTCGCTTGATGTGAGTGAGGCAGAGGTTGAAGAGATGGAGCTGCGTCTGATGGGGGAGTTGTCGCTTGATGCAGAGTTGGTGTCTGGAGAAGGGGGCAGTCTGCTTGACACGCTGGTTGATGATCGTCCCAATCAGGAAAGCATGCTGTCAGATCTCCAAGAGGAGCAGGCGCTTAAAGGGGCTGTTGCTGAAGCAGTAGCACGTCTGGGAGAGAAGGAGCAGTTTGTTGTTGAGCATCGCATCTGTGCTGATGAACCGATGACGTTGCAGGAGATAGCAGACCATTTTCTGATCTCACGGGAGAGAGTGCGTCAGATTGAAGCCAATGCGCTTAATAAGATTAAGGGATTTCTGGCGTCATCCTCTGTAAATCCTCAACTACTGCAAGCGGTCTGAATCTCGTTGTATGTCGCCGTTGAGTGGAAAAGAAAAAAGAAAAAAGAAAAAAGTATTGACATAATGGTTCAGCTGAAGTAAAAGCACAAATTCAACGCTTTGCTGAACAAAATGCTGGCG
>CAZOTC010000002.1:0-18570 GCA_964582605.1 uncultured Geobacter sp.
GATGATGTCGGCTCCCTCTGTAATATCCTGTTCTGCTTCGCGCAGTGCTTCGCGGCGATTGGCCGGGTCCATCTGATAGGAACGGCGGTCACCGAACTGTGGAGTTGATTCGGCAGCCTCACGAAACGGACCATAATATCCGGAAGCATATTTGACGGCATAGCTCATAACCGGAATATGACTGAAGCCGTTGTCGTCAAGCGTCCGACGAATCGCTGCAATCCGGCCGTCCATCATGTCGGACGGTGCCACCATATCGGCACCGGCCTGGGCATGGGACAGAGCCTCACGTGCAAGGAGACTGACAGTGGCATCGTTATCCACATCACCATCCTTGATAATGCCGCAGTGACCATGGTCGGTATATTCACAGAGACAGACATCAGTAATCACGGCCAGGCCGGGAACCTTCTCCTTGATTGCGCGAATGGTCCGTTGGATAATTCCATGTTCGGCATAGGCGTCACTTCCAACAGCATCCTTGGCTTCCGGGATACCGAACAGAATCACCGCCGGTACACCTAGTTGGTAAACTTCTAAAGCCTCTGAAACGATATGTTCAATGGACTGCTGATAAATGCCCGGCATGGAGGATACCTCTTTCTTCACGCCGCTTCCAAATGCTGAAAACATCGGATATATCAGATCATTGACTGAGAGCGAAGTTTCACGAACCATGCGGCGAAAGACCTCTTTGCCGCGGATACGTCTGGCTCTGAACGGGATAGTCTGCATAGCTTAGTAACCTCCGGAATGTGCAAAATAACACTGTCACGCATCATACACCGACTGTTTTGTGGAAAGCAAGGCCACTACTGCTACTTGACAGGAGGGAAAAAGGTGGTAAAAAAATAATCAGCCGTGCTATGAAGACAGTGTATTGTCTTGATTTAGTGTGCGTGAACGGTTCTGCTACAAAACTGAGAGGAGGATTGAAAGATGCGTAAGACAGGAATTGCTGCTGCAGTGCTGCTGCTGGGATTGAGCCAGGCAGCCCAGGCTGCCAACAAAGAAGGGGCATTTTCCCTTTCACCGGTTGTCGGGGGGTACACGTTTGAGAGTAGTCAAAAACTGGATACCAGTCTCGTGCTTGGTGGTCGTGCCGGGTATAACTTTACCGAGCGGATCGGGATTGAGGCGTTAATTGACTACACCCATGCCAAGGGCAAGAATGGCGGCAGCAGCATAGACTTTTATCGCTATGGCGGTGAACTGCTGTATCATATGTTTCCCAAGAACGATCTGGTACCGTATCTGGCTGTTGGTGTCGGCGGCGTAACTGCAAGTCAGGGGGGCGGCAATAAACTTGCCTTTGACTATGGTCTGGGTGCCAAATATTTCATGACTGATAATCTGGCGCTGCGTGCCGACGTTCGCGGCATTAACTACAAGTATGACAAATATAAAACCAATGTTGAATACACACTTGGTCTCTATATTCCTTTTACTGCCCCGAAGCCGGCGCCTGCTCCTGTAGTAGCGCCTCCTCCTCCGCCACCTGTTGTGGTTGCTCCGCCGCCACCACCACCGGTCCCCAGCAGTAACCTGAAGGCTGAGCCTGCAAAACTGGTAAAAGGGAATACTTCAACTCTGACCTGGTCTTCTACAGATACAACCGACTGCGAAATTCAACCTGGTATCGGTCCGGTAGCCACTTCCGGTTCCAAAGTCATTACACCAGCTGCCAATACCAGTTATACTCTGATCTGTACCGGTGCCGGCGGTAAGACCACCAGTGCTGCCGGTGTCGAGGTAGCTGAACCGGTAAAAGAAGAAAGCGCCAAAAAGGCCACTGCAGCAGGTACCAAGATAACCTTGGAGGTCCTGTTTGATACCGGTAAGGCGGATATCAAGAAAAAGTACCATGCTGAACTTCAGAAAGTGGGCGATGTTCTGAATCAGGAGAAGAACCTGAGAGGCGTTATTGAAGGACACACGGACAATGTGGGTGGGCATGCCATGAACATGCGACTTTCACAGCGTCGGGCCGACTCGGTACGTAACTACATTGTCAAGAATTTCAAGATTGACAAGAGCCGTCTTGCTGCCAAGGGGTACGGCCCTGATCAGCCGATCGCAGACAACAAGACCGCTGAAGGGCGTCAGCAAAACCGTCGTATCCATGCCCTGTTTGAAGAAAATCCAAACTTTAAGGAAGCACTGGAATCAGAGAAGAAGGCTGCTCCAGCTAAGCCTGCTAAAAAAGCAGTAAAGAAAAAAGCTGCCAAGAAAAAAGCACCTGCCAAACAATAGCCACAAGTGACTGAGTAATAAAACTACGGCCCTGTCTCCTTCGGGAGGCAGGGCCGTAGTGCGTTAAAGAAATTGTTGTGGTAATAGGGCGTTATTGTAGTTTCAGTTATATCCAGGCATCGCCGCCATCATACTGCAGGTCTTCACCCTTGCCTCTGGAGCCGGCGATCTTTTCCTTTGCATCGCAGGCATATTTTTTGATTTTATTGCCGGCCCCATGCTGAAGGTCAACCAGTTTACGGCGGGTCTCATTGCCAGGTGCAGGTGCAAGCAAAAGTGCTGCTGCAGCGCCCAGCAGAGCGCCGGAAGCGAGGGCCAGAAGCGTCGTCGTGATAGCATGATCATTGGAACGGGACATAGATGTGTTCTCCTTCAATAAAAAAATCTTAAAACAGCGAATAAGCTCTAAATTGTTTACAGTGATGAATCTATTATCACAGGTGGCCTTTCAAGTGGAAGAGGAAAAGCCTGCCTGTCTCTACTTTCCAACCCTCGCCAGGTGTCTTCTGATCATATCTTCAAAATCCTCATCTCTGTTGCTGGTATAGACCAGCGAAGCCCCTATTTCTGCTGCAAGAATGGCAGCCTGATACTTCGTCGGCAGTCGTGCAATCCGCCGCCTGAAGCGCGGATCTGACTGCAAGAGCAGAGGCAGGTGACGGAGCAGTGCTGCACGGAATGGAGGTTGCAGGCAGAGTTCCGGTCGTGCCGAGAAAAACTGGAACAGACGATGGTAATAGCTGTTGATATTTTGGCTGATAAGGTCTGACAGCTCGGTGTAGAGCTGGATTCCACCGGATTCTCGATACCTGCGCAAGATCAGACGGGCTTCATCTGCGGCACGTTTTCTGAGGATCCGCAAAACATCGGTTACGTACTGTTCCTTATGGATCAGAAACTCTTTTTCAGTCAGCAGCAGGTTGGCAATGATCTCGTATGATGACGAGATAACCCCGCATTTGTTGGCAGATGCATCCCTCATCAGGATGACCCCGTTTTTTTGAAGATTCTGTCGAGCATGTGGCGTGATAAAGGAGTTTGCTCCTTCAATGATCACACGGGCAGTCGGGGTTCCGTCAGCAGTCAGAAACTGTTGCCAGTTCCGGGCATCAATGGTTTCCGGTCGGCCACCGGCGGGTATGAACAAATCGGTTTCTGTACTGAAAATCAGCGACGAGTATTCACGGTAAAAATCATCCAGCGGGACCCAGGTTTCCTGGAGCGTGCCATCAGCCAGGCGTTCGACCCTGCGATGAAGTTCCCGTAGTCCTTCCATCTTTCTTCCGGTGTGGAAGATTATCTTTCCTCCCGGCGTCAGCAGTTTCGGGTCAAAGCCGTCTAGATCCTGATGCATGGTGATACGGGATAACTCCTGTCGGTTAAGTCCTGCCGGATCATAGGCAGCAGCGGTACCATCAAGAATCAGTATCAGTTTTGCGCCGGGGCAGCTTTCAAGTATGATTTTCAGGCAATTGCCGGCCACATCACCTCCGGGGCCGCCGGTCAGCTTGATGCGGAACGGATCCTGGTGGATATCAATGCCCTGTTCGGCCATGACAACTTCGGCAAAGGTCATTACACCGGTTGAGGTGACACCGAATTCCTTGTGGTTGATTCCGAATCGTTTACTGGACATGATGCCGACGCCCAAGAGATAACCGCGCTTGCGTGACAGGGATGCTATCGCCTCGATCATGCCGTCATGCATGTTTTCATCCGGCCCGAGTTCGATCGGTTCATCGTCGCCATAGTAGTCCACTATCCGCTGATCGCGAACCTTGCCGCTGTCCGTGGTAAAGATATCAAGAAAGGCGTTGATTATGCTGTACTGCAGCTTGTAGAGACGGCTGTTTACCAGTTCTGTTTCTACCTGATCAAGACCTGATGCGTCCATGACCAGTACCATTTTTGAGCCACCTTCATAGATGTCCTTGTTCTTGAGGTGTTGTGTATGGGCCAGGACATAGACTTCGCGGAATAATGAGTTGGCAACGGTGATGGCGTCATCCTGATTGCGGGCGATGACCGTTCGCCAGCCTCCGCGAGCTATGTCGGAAAAACCGACATGATAGCCGTGGCCGTAACGGCTGAAAAAGAAGGTTATCCTGAACGGCAAGGGATCCGGAAGGTCTGCTGTGAAGTCAGTCCCCAACTGTCTCAGATAGGTTGGGGCAAGCCTGAATGCCAGAGCCTGTTTTTCAGCAACAAAAAAGTTGGTTTTCAGCGTGTAGCTGATGAACAGCAAGCAGCAGTGATAGATCGATATGCGGATCTCATCGAGCCAGCGATGACCGGTGTTGTAATCCTGAACCAGGCTCGTGGTCTGTTGCAGCAGATTTTGATAGATCTGTTCACGATCAGGCTGTGCCGGATCAAACCTGACCCTAAAAAGACGCAGCAGATGCATTGCCATTTCAGGGTGTGCATGAAATGCGCTCTGGATATCTTCAAGCCCGAAACGGTCAGGTTGATTATGAGCCAGGTTGGTGTGGCAAAAGGCCACAAATGCATTGACCAGTGCTGCATCATCACCCGACATGACCCGTTCCATGACCCAGGCCCTATAGGTATGACAGGTGTTGTCAAGAATCTGGGTGTTGCAAAGCTCCTGTTGCAATTGACCGGCTAATGGTGAGCCGGGATAAAGTTCTGCGTCTTCCCGGTGCTGGACAAAGAAGGTACCAAGAAAATACGGATGGACACCGTTGCTGATGGTCAGGCAGTAGGCTCGCCGTATGCCGATATTCAGGCGGTTGAATACTTCGATCAGCTGGAGCAGGAACTCCTTCTGTGGCGGATTTCCTACCGCAAGCAGTACTCTGGTTTCCGTAATCCCCTTGTGCTCGATATTGCGCAGATCCAGAAAGAGCCCGCCGGAGGCGTTGCCTCGTTCAAAAAGCCAGATCAGCCAGGCTGTACGTTGCGGGGGAGACATCTGGAGCTGTTCAGGATTGTTGAGCCAGAGGATGTTCAGCAGTCTCTCAACTTTACGACGCTCCATGGCTGGGGCAAACCGGTTTAACTCTCCAATTATAGCTCGTTTCAGACCGCGCGGGATGGATGCGCCGGCCTGAGTGGTTATGGCGGAATTGGGTTTGCGGTCAAACTCAAAGCGCTGCACCTCAAGTTCTTGCAACATGTCTGGCATCGCAGCATGAGAGTGCGAAAACATGGCATATGAAATATCCCTTGTCTCAACACGTTTCAGGGTGTTGAAGAGTGAACCAGGTTCATCAACGCAGGCCAGAATCAATCGTTTGTCCCTATCGGCCAGAATCAGGTGTCGATTGTGCTGGAGCGAGCCCAGTTCACGCACTAGTGTATGCAATGCTTCGGGCTCATCAGCCATGGCCTGGAAAAAGTAGGGTGACATATACGACTGCAGCCAGCATGCATTCTGACGGGCAATACTGCTGGCGGTTTTGCAGGCTTTTTTTATGCTTTTTGACAGGTGCATAGTTCCTCCTTAAAGAACCATTTTGATCAGTATAACGTTAATCAGTCAATCGGCAAGTCAGGAGCTGATAATCTTGACCGGAATGTCAGGCACTGGGTATACTGCACCTGCGGCATGAACGTTCAGTATCAGCACGGATACAGGAGAAACTGATGGATAACGGTCAGCGTACATCTTTAGACCGGGGGTGTATTCAGGTCTATACCGGTAACGGCAAAGGCAAGACCACTGCGGCCCTGGGGCTGGCCATGCGTGCTCTGGGTCGGGGATTGAGAGTCTGTTTTTTTCAGTTTATCAAGGGCGGCGGCCCCTATGGTGAACAGCTGCTTTCAGGCAGACTAGGGCCTGACTTTACACTTGTTCAGACCGGTAGGCCCGGATGGGTGAATACGAAAGATATTACTGAAGACCGCAGGCTGGCGCAGGCGGCCCTGCAGCAGGCTCGGGAGGCACTGGTTTCAGGTGTGTATGATCTGTTTATCTGTGATGAAATCAACGGAGCAGTCGGGTTTGGCCTGATTGATCTGGAGCAGGTACTGGAGCTGATGCGGGTAAAGCCTGAAAAGGTAGAGCTGGTGCTGACCGGGCGCAATGCCGATGAAAAGGTGATTGAGGCAGCTGATCTGGTGACCGAAATGCGGGAGCTGAAGCACTACTATCAGGCAGGAGTGCCGGCTCGTGTCGGCATAGAAATGTAATAAACGTGTAATCCGCGCAGCTATCTTTACCGGTCTGCTTGCGTAACTGTAATTATCAGGTATAGTACCTGCACACCTGTATCGTGAAAGGAGTGGTCGGATGTCACTTGCTATCCTTGCAGCCTTGATTGTTGCCATAGCAGTAGCAATTCTGGTAGCTGTCCTGATCCCTGCGGTCCTCAGCATCAAAAAATCGGCACAGTCGGTAGCAGTTCTTGCCGATCTGCTGGCCAATGAACTAAAGCCTACCATCAGGGAGTTGAATCAGGTGCTGGCTGAACTGAAGACGGTTGGAGGTGGTGTAGCCGAGCATACCGATGATGTCAAACGTTTCATGTCCGCACTTGGGGATACCGGTACACAGCTGTCAGCGATAAACCATTCTGTTGGTGTGGTTGCCGGACTTTTGCACCAGGTTGGTGTCTGGACGACTGGCGCCAAAGTGGCCGGCAGGTATTTGCTTGAAAGTTATCTAAAACGCAAAATGAAAGGAGTATGAACCATGTCACATGATGACAACAGTGTATCAGCAAGCACGGTATTGGTATCGTTTCTGGCAGGAGCAGCACTTGGAGCCGGTCTGGCGCTTCTGTATGCCCCTAAAAGCGGACAGGCAATGAGAGAGCAGATTGGCGATCTGGCTGATGATGCAGTCGACAAGATCAAGGAGTATGCTCGCGAGGCTCAGGACAAGATCAAGGCAACCCTGGAAGAAGGTAAAGAGACCATCAAAGAGAAGAAGTCAATTTTGTCTTCTGCTATTGAGGCAGGCCGTGAGGCGATGGTGAAGGAAAAGGAGAAGCTCGGCGCCTGACCCGGGGCCCCAGAGACGGCGGACCAGCGGGCCTGTCATTTGGCAGGCCCGTTTTTTTATGGAATATCAGTGTGTTAAGCGCATTTGACATTGCCCGGCAGTGAGTCTATAATACTGCATCTTTTGTTTTGTTATGGGAGAGGTGTCTCCACGCAATGAACATCTATAGAGCAATCATTACACTGCTGTTGTTTGCCGCCGGAACAGCTTCGGCCGGGGAGCCGACCCAGTCCATTCTGCATGAGCTGATGCAGCCGCACCTTACTGCCGGGGGTAAGCATCCGGAAGCTTTGCCTCAGCTTGCCTCTGACGGTTCAGCGTTGTTTACTCTTGAGGAGTTAAACAACGGTTCGGTTGACAATGCCGATCTTCTGCTCCCGGATAATGAGCCGGCAGCCGACATTCCGCTGACTCAGAATGACAAGGTCGAATACTTTATCAACTACTTCCAGACCAAAGGTCGTGGTACCTATGGCCGCTGGCTTTCTCGCTCAACCCGCTACCTCCCGATGATGAAGGAGATTCTGCGTAAGGAGGGGCTGCCGGATGAATTGGTCTATGTGGCCATGATCGAGAGCGGTTTTCAGCTGCATGCCCGTTCCTGGGCAAACGCCGTTGGCCCCTGGCAGTTTATGTCGGCCACAGGGCGTCGTTACTCACTACGGATAGACCAGTGGGTAGATGAGCGCAAGGACCCGGTCAAAGCCACCATGGCTGCCGCCATGTACCTTAAAGATCTTTACGGCATGTTCAACAATGACTGGTATCTTGCTGCTGCAGGATATAATGCCGGAGAGAATAAGATCTTCCGTGCGATAGACAAGTATGATACCAGCGATTTCTGGGAGCTGTCCAAAGGGAGCTATCTCAAGCGTGAAACAAAGGAGTATGTGCCCAAGCTGCTTGCCGCAGCAATTATTGCCAAAGATCCGTCCCGCTACGGCTTTGCGGAAATTGCCGGTATTCCTGTTGTTGAATATGATACGGTCACACTGCCAGGCAGAACCGACCTTGAGCTGGTTGCCCGTCTGACCGACACGACGTATCAGAGTATCAAAGAGTTGAATCCAGCCCTGCGGCACTGGTGTACGCCTCCAAACTATCCTGACTACGAATTGAAGATCCCCAAAGGGACCAAGGCCCGTTTTGAACAGCAGATTGCTGCGATTCCGTTGGATCAGCGTTTCAGTGAAAAGACTCTCTACAGTCGCTATACAGCTACCCGCAAAGATAGCCTGAAGCAGGTTGCCCTTCGTTTTGGCAGCACCAGCGCTGAACTTGCAGAACTGAACGGGCTGGGGAGCAAGGACCGGATCGCTGGACGTACCCTGATTGTTCCGGCCAAGCAATCGGTCGACTTTGCATATGAGGGACGCCGTAAACCGGTTGATGATCATGACCATGCGATTAAGTACTACACGGTACGCAAAGGGGATACCTTGTACGCGCTGGCACGCAAGTTCAATGTTTCAACCAGCCTGCTGACCGTCTGGAACAAACTGAAGGCATCTGCGGCACTCAAACCGGGCAAGCGTTTGATTGTGGCCAGAACAGAAAAAGTGACACCACGCAGTAACGGGTAAACAATGCACCCGATTTCTCCTGAACGAGGTTTCCCTGCATGTATTCGATTTTGATTTGCGCCGCTCTTGGAGTGGTGGTTGTACTTGTGATGTTGCTGGCCTTCAAACTGGCCTGGTGGGGATCCCTGCTGATCGGTCTTGTGGTCTTTTCCGTCGCTTTCTTTCTGGTTTCCCGGTACATCAGCAAAAAGCTGATGGTGATCCTTGAACAGGCCGGTAAAGATCTTCAGGCCCAGCGCTTTGAAAAGGCTGTGCGGGAGATGAAAGAAGCTCTCAAATACGGTCATTGGCAGTTGTATGTAACGGATCAGATCAACTCCCAGATCGGCATGGCCTACTACATTCGGCGCGATTTTTCCAATGCCTTTCCGTACCTTGAGAAGTCTTTTTTCAAAAACTGGGTTGCACTGGCCATGCTGGCGATATGCTATATGAAGCGCCAGAAACGTTCAAAGATGGAACAGACGTTTGACAAGGCGGTGCAATGGAACGGTAAAGAATCACTGCTCTGGAATCTTTATGCCTACTGCCTGGCAGAAGAGTGTGGTGACAAAAACAAGGCAATTGAAGTGCTGGAGAAAGGTCTCAAGAAACTGCCTGGGGACAACCATATTATTGAGAATCTTGCAAACCTTCAATCCGGAAGCAAGATGAAAATGCGCAGCTTTGGCGACCCCTGGTACCAGTTTCATCTTGAGAGTCTTGGCCAGCTTCAGAAACATCAGATGGCTGCCATGGGCGGGCGGATGCAGAAACGGATGACGGTACGGCGATGACTGCTACGGCTCCTAAATCGGAACAGCTTCCTGAATTATGGGTTATGGGGGTGCACCCCGGTCAGGACCGTGAGGGAATTATCTGTGACTATCTGGAGGCTGCCGGTTACCGCTCTCGTTTGGCCAGTGTGGAGTCCCTTGCGGAAGACAGGCCGCTCGGTATTGTTCTGGATATCTCGCCTCACTCTGAAGACGGCTGGGGGTTGCTGCTTGCCATCAAGACCAATCCTGTCTATCGTAATATCCCGGTCTTGCCGATATTTCTCAGTGAAAAGGGGAAGGTTGGCGGGGTCTTTCCGGTTGCCGGTTTTTTTGCGTTGCCGATTGATGAAGCCTATCTTTTTGAACGTCTTGCCGTCTATGGATTGACAGAAGAACCGGAAACATGGGACCTGCAGGCACTGGTGGTGTCCCGCTCCGGCGAGGAACGCCTTTCACACCTTGTTGAGTCGGTGGGATTTGAGGTGGTCAAGGGGTATACCGGCAAGGAAGCACTTGCTCTAACCTCCCTGCATCCCAAATACCTTGCTTTCTGTAGTCTGATGCTGCCTGATATGTCGGCCTTTGAGCTGCTGGAAAAGTTTCGTCTGTTTCCTTACAGTCATAATATGCCGGTTTTCGTGCTGATAAAGGATGAACTGAAGCAGGGGGAGAAAGCGGCTTTGAGTCGCGAAATTGCTCACTTGGTCAGCAAGAAGCAGTTGAGCAAGGACGAGTTTATCAAACACCTGCGTAACCGGGCCTGAGACTCAACTGTTATAGATTCTACGCCCCTCTGCCGTCAGGCAACAGGGGCGTTGGTGTATGCTGCGGGAGTGAGTGTACAGGTCCGAAACTATCAGATGATACCGCTGGCATCCTTGATCACGATACTTGCCTTGGCTCTCAACTGCTTCATCCAGCTGTTGAAACGCTCGTCCTGCTTCTGGCGGTAAAGCAACTCCTTGATATCTGTCTTGACGGTCTCAAACGGTTTAATCTTGCCGGTTGTGCGTTCCTCCAATTTAACGATATGCAGGCCCGATGGTGTAACCACCAGTTCTCCAACGTCCCCTGGCTTCAGCGGCAAAATGGCCTTTTCAAGGTCTGCAAGCATGTCGCCTTTCTTGAATGACCCAAGATCTCCCCCGTCCTTCTTCGCTGCCGGGTCGTCTGAATATTCCTTGGCAAGCTCAATAAAATCCTTGCCCTGTCGCGCTTCAAACAGTACCTGCAGCGCCCTGTTCATGGCTTTCTGAATCTGGTCAGCCGGGGCCTTTTCATCAACTTTGATGAATATATGGCGCGCCTTGAACAGTTCTTCCTCTGCATATTTATCCTGATGGGACTGGTAATACTCCTCCGCTTCCTTGTCACCTACGTTTACCTTGGAACGGACCTCAATACTTACCAGACGCAGTCGCTCTAGCTGTTCGCGAATCTGGGCCTCATACTGGGCCATGCTGAATCCTTGCGCCTTCAGAGCTGCTTCAAGCTGGCTCTGTGACATATTATTGTTCTGGCGTTTGACATCATCAATAGCCTGACGGATTTCATCGTCCCCGATCCTGATACCCAGCTCTTTTACTTTCTGCTCGGTCAGCAGACGGTCAATCAGCCGATCCAGCACCATAAACCGCAGGTCGCGGCGGGCCTTGTCGTCAACCGCTCCTTTCTTCTGGGCGTCCAGAATCGCCGGTTGCGATTCACGCAGGACCTCATTGAAGGTGATGATGTCATCATTGACAATCGCAGCAATACCATTGATCCGCTTGGCTCCCGGACCCAGCGGAGGCATTTGGGGCGCCGCGAGAACCGGTGGCGATTGCCTGGTGTCAGACTCTGTTACAACAAGGTCGGATGTTGATGCGCAGCCGGCCAACAGGAATAGTAAAACAGGCAGATAATACGTATACAGACGAAGATGGCTCATGAAATGCCTCAAAAAAAGACCGGGCAGGTTAATCTGCCCGGTCTGAGTCAGGTTGACAGGTTACTTCTTGACAGGAGCGGGCACTGCTGAAGGTGCTGCAGGTGGGGCCGCCGGAGCAGTAGGTTTGTCAGTCGGTGCAGGGGCCGCAGCCGGAGCATCGGTCAGTTCAATCTTTGCACTCTTCTTCAGATCTTCTTTCAGTTTCATGAAGACCTGCTGTTGCTTCTGGGGCATGATGGCACCCTTGATCTGATCCTTCACCTCGTCAAAGGGACGGGTTCCGGCAGCACGGATACCGGTCAGCTTGATGATGTGATAACCGAAATCGCTCTTGACGATGCCGGACAGCTGTCCCTCCTTCAGGCTGAAGGCCGCCTTTTCAAAGGCTGGAACCATGTTGCCCTTGCCGAACCAGCCCAGATCGCCACCTTTGGCTGCTGAGGAATCGGCAGATTTGGTCTTGGCCAGATCTTCAAAATTGCCGCCTTTCTTCAGCTGCTCGAGGATTGCCTGGGCCTCCGGCTCACTCTTGACCAGGATATGGCTGGCGCGGATCTGTTCACCAGTCTTGAACTTATCCATATTCTGCTCGTAAAACTTCTTCAGTTCCTCGTCGCTGATCTTTGATTCAGACTCCACCTTTTTCTTCAGATAGGTGTCCACGATGATGCGGCTCTTCAGTTCTGCGAGTTTTTCTTCAACATCCTTGCTTTTGTCAACACCCTCTTTTGCAGCCTGTTGAAGGATCAGCTCCCGCATCACCAGGGTGTCGATCATCTCCTTTTTACCCTGCGGTGTGTCTGCCATGGCCCTGATATACTCGGGCAGAGCCTTTACTTCACGGTCAAAATCAGCGCTGGTGATCTTCTTGCCGTTTACGGTGGCTATCACCTTGGCGTCTTTGTCGGCGGGGGTACTTGTGCTGCCGGTGCTGCCACCCTGACAGGCAACAAGGCTGGTAAGGGCAAGTGCTGCTGTTGCAAGCTGGAAACTGGTACGGATCTTCACGGTTTGATACTCCTTTTAGTCTGAAGGGGGTGATGAAACTTAGAGAATCTAGCACAGCAGACCAAGTGGTTGCAAGGAGCTTGTCATAGGCCGGTGTCAGAGAATCTGAATGAAATTTGAAGAATGTTTGACCTCAGTCAAGGTCTCGGATCCAAAAAGCGATTACTGTCAGACCATACTGTTGAGGAGGATGCCATGAGCGCACAGACGATACACAAGGATATGACGATCAAGGAGCTGCTGGGGCAGCATCCGGAGACCCTGGATGTGCTGGTTGCCAACGGGTTTGAAAACCTGAAGGACCCCAAGGTTCTGGCTGGAGTGGGCGGTTTTTTGAAGCTGGAGCGGGCAGCCCAGACCAAAAATTACGATCTGGACAACTTCCTGACTCTGCTTCAGCAGAAGGTGGCGGAGCAGCACCAGCAGGTAGATGTGACCATGAAGACCACCCAGCACGATGCAAGCGAGATCACCATCTCCGGCCTGCTGCCCTGCCCGGTACGCCTGCCGCTGCTGGAGGGCTTTGACCGATTTGTGGAGCAGTACACGAAGGAGCGTGGAACGACCGTCAGTTACAAATTTGAGGCGGCTTCGTTGGGATCTGCCTGGATGGATGAGCATATTCAGACCGTTACTGCTGCCGATCAGCTGCCGGACATCTTTGTGTCGGCCGGTTTTGAGACCTTCTTTGATCCAACCACTATCGGCAAGTTCAAGGATCAGGGGGTGTTTACCGATCTGACCGGTGACGCAATCAACCGCAGCTTTGACGGGCTTGAGCTGAAGGATCCCAAAGGGCATTACGGTCTGATTTCGGTGGTGCCGTCAGCCTTTATGATCAACCATGACGAGCTGGGGGACCTGCCGGCACCACGTACCTGGGCCGACATCCTAAAACCGGAGTACGAGCAGAAGGTTGCCCTGCCGGTGGGAGACTTTGATCTGTTCAACGCCATCCTGCTGACCATCCACAAGATGTACGGCGATGAAGGTGTGAAAAAGCTGGGGCGCTGCATGCTGAAATCAATGCATCCGGCACAGATGATCAAGAATGCCCAGCGGGTGGCAGAAGAAAAACCGCCGATCACCATCATCCCCTACTTCTTCAGCCGGATGGCCGGTATGGTCAAGAGCCTTGAGGTGGTCTGGCCGGAAGACGGCGCCATCATCAGCCCGATCTTCATGCTGGCCAAGGCCGACAAGCGCGAAAAGCTGCAACCGATTGCCGACTTCCTCTGCAGCAAAGAAGTGGGTGAGACCCTGACCAACCGGGGGCTTTTCCCGGCCCTGAACCCTGCGGTGGAAAATCAGCTGCCGGAGCAACACCCCTGGCAATGGGTTGGTTGGGACTACCTTTACAGCCACGATATTGCCGAGCAGATCCGCTACACGGTCGGCCTGTTTGAAGCAGCCATGGAAGCAGACGAGTAAGGAGATAGCCATGCACTTTTTAACCGTATCCGGCCCGCCTTCCTCCGGCAAGACGTCGGTCATCCTCCGGGTGATTGAGGCATTGCAGGCCAAGAACAAAAAAATAGGGGTGGTCAAATACGACTGCCTGATGACGGAAGATGACCTGCGCTATGCCAAGAAAGGTGTGCTGGTAAAGAAGGGGCTTTCCGGCTCACAGTGCCCGGACCACTATTTTGTCAGCAACATCGAGGCCTGCGTCAGTTGGGGCGTGGAAAACAGCTGCGACTTCCTGATCAGCGAGTCGGCCGGTCTTTGCAACCGCTGTTCCCCCCATATCAAGGATATCACCGCAGTCTGCGTGATCGACAACTTAAGCGGCATCAACACCCCGCGCAAGATCGGGCCGATGCTGAAGTCAGCCGATATTGTGGTGATCACTAAAGGAGATATCGTTTCCCAGGCTGAGCGCGAGGTCTTTGCCTCACGGGTCAAACAGGTCAACCCCGGCGCCACCATCATGAATATCAACGGTATCACCGGCCAGGGCGCCTTTGAATTGACCACCCTGTTTGAAGAGGCATCGGATATCGAGACTCTGAAAGGGATGCGCCTGCGCTTCTCAATGCCGTCGGCACTTTGCTCCTACTGTCTGGGTGAAACCCGGATCGGTGATGAGTATCAGACCGGCAATGTCCGCAAGATGGAGTCGTGACCATGAACTACCATGATCTATTGATGCAGCCGTTAGCACAGTTACTGGCAGATTATCCTTGGCTGGATGATTTCTTCAGCTCCTTTGGTCTGCAACTGCAGCCAAACGAACAGACCCTGCAGGGATATCTGGATACGCTTGACCCTGACCAGCTGCTTGACCTGGGGCTGAGCCAGGAACAGTTACGGCAGTCCCTGCATGATTTTCTGGCCGGTATGCTTGCCTTGAATGAATCAGCTGAAAAAGTGGAATCCCTGACCATCATCGGCGGGTTTAATAAGACCGGCAGTGCTGAGCAGCTGCAGTTAACTCTGCGTCCGGGTGAGGTAATCTGTATCGTCGGACCTACCGGTTCCGGCAAGAGCCGTCTGCTGGCCGACATTGAATGGGTGGCCCAGGGCGATACCCCGACAAAGCGCAAAATCCTGATCAATAACAGTGTGCCGGACAACAAGTGGCGCTTTTCAACCGAGCATAAACTGGTGGCGCAACTGTCCCAGAACATGAACTTTGTGATGGACCTGACTGCCGAGGAGTTTGTGCGGATGCATGCCGAAAGCCGCCTGGTGCCGGATCCGGAAGAAAAGGTTACGCGGATTCTGGAACAGGCCAATCAGTTGGCCGGGGAGCAGTTCAAGCCGGACACGCCGGTAACCTCACTCAGTGGCGGTCAGTCCCGGGCTCTGATGATTGCCGATATGGCGATATTGAGTAAATCACCGATCGTCCTGATCGACGAGATCGAGAACGCCGGTATTGACCGTAAAAAGGCTCTGGAATTGCTGGTGAAACAGGAGAAAATCATCCTGATGGCCACCCATGACCCGATCCTGGCTTTGATGGGGGACAAACGGCTGGTGATCAAAAATGGCGGTATTGCCAAGATCATTGACTCAAGTGATGCGGAGCGTAAGAACCTGGCTAAACTGGAAGAGCTGGATAACACCCTGCTGGCACTGCGGAACAGGATCCGGTTTGGTGAAACACTGGAAGAACTATAATAACGAAAGGGAGATACGAATATGCATCAAGGATGTGACGGAAGTTTTGGCGGTGGAGCGCAGGTGGTTGACAAACTGCGGATGATGGGATTCAGCAGCACACCACTGCCGAGCGAGGTTGAGCTGGTCTGTGAAGGGTGCGGCAAAAAGTTTACTGCTCGCACCATGGAGTCAAAATGTGAAAACTGCGGCATGGTGTACGGAGTAACCCCCTGCCACGCTCATGATCCGCGCAGCATCCAGGCTGCCGGGATAGGATACTGATGCTGCTGATCAATGGCGGCTAACCTGCGTTGCGGTTACCACGGTGGTATCCGCCCGGCGCAGGATTAGCCACCATCCGTTATGCCCGGACTTCGGCTGCTGCAGCACACCACCGGGCAAACATCGGCCCTCTCCAGCGGCATGTTCAAAAATCCATGGCCCACCGTTCGATTTTTACAGATAGGCAACGCCGGTCTGTTGCAGGCCGACAAGGTTAATGTGCTGCTGATTAGCCTCCAGCCCTGCCGCAAAACTGATAAATTCCGACTGTGAATAACTGGCGACCCGTCCGTCCATGTAACCCAGCATCATATCCACGGCCGCGCTGTCAGCCTCGGTACCGATGATGTTGCGGTACAGCAGTTTTGTAAGGTCGGTATTGCTGCCTGAACCGGCCAATTGAGCAACAATTCCGGCATCGATTACTATCTGCGCGACCTCCCGCATCGATTTTCCCTGGTCAAACCACGGGAGAACCGCGCCCACGGTGGAGGCATCGCCAATGCTGGAATAGGCCAGCGCGCCAATGAACTCCATGGTCAGACCGGCCGCCTCGGTGGCCGCAAGATCAAGGGCAAGCTTGCCACCGCTCACAAACTCAAGTCGTTCAACCTGACTCAGCAGATCTACGCCCCAGTTGGCACGGCTTACCGTCCAGTCCGTTCCGGTGCGGTGTACCTGGTAGTCCGCGCGAGTACCGGTGAACGCTGCTATGTCTATTCCCGCTCCGCCATTGATGATATCGTTGCCCCTTCCACCTGCCAGCAGGTTGTTCAGGGCGTTTCCTTTCAGAATATCGTTGCCGTCGCCGGCAATCAGGCCGGTAAACGCCTGGGGATCGGTAAACGATACCGCCGTGCCGCCAATATGGGAGGCCCCGCCTGTCAGATCCAGCACCGAGGCAGCGGTGACGGCGGCAGCATTCAGCGTGGTGCCATTGGCTGACGAAAGCACGGTACGACCGGCCTGCTGCCCGCTGAAGAAGCTGAACTCATTGGTAAAGATCTGGGCAGGCGAAACAGGATCGGCTGCGTAGGCCTTGATGGACCAGTTGTTCAGGGTTACCTTCTCGCCACTGACCCCGTTGGTCAGCTTGAGCAGCCAGGTGCCGCTCAGGGACTCACCCCAGTCCCGTACTGTATTCAGGGTATAGTTCAGTTGCGTGGGCAGCACTGCAGGCTGACCATCCGTATCCATCGGACGCGGATTGTCGATCAGGGTGCTGATCGTGCCATCGGGTGAGATCAGCTCCAGTTTGACATCCTGTAGCCGTGTGGTGGAAAGATCCACGGTCACCGTCATCTGTTCTACCCGTGCTGAGGCGGTAAAGGTTGCCTTTGCAATCTCCGATGCCCCATCCGCGACAACCAGCTTCTGCTGTGACGTGGCAATGGTCCCGTCTATCAGCTTCAGGTTGGCCGTGGTGTTCTGCTTCTGCCAGGTCTCGGCCAACCGCACCGCGGCCAGGGCATCGATGTTGCCGTACCCGAAGTCATAGCCGGTCAGAAGCCCGCCGCCGTTCCAGTCCTTTGCGCCGTTGTAGGTTGACTCGACACCATCGGCCCCCACGAATACCGCCCGCTTTGAGGAATAGACCAGTATCTCCTGCACATCCCGATAGCCCAGTCGCGGATTGGCCTCCAGCATCAGCGCCACCACCCCTGCTGCGATGGGAGCGGAGGCGGAGGTGCCGTTAAAGGCTGATGCGACGGTATCGGTATAGTTGCCGGCCAGTCCTTCCGCTTTATTGTAACCGACACTCCCCTGACGGTCCGTGGAGACGATGGAGGCTGGATCGGAACCGGGGGCCGTGACAAGCACCGTGGCGCCCGGTGTCGAATAGCCGGCGATCAGTCCGTTTACCCGCGAAGCAGCCACCGCAATGGAAAACGGTGTATTGTCAGACACGTCATAGTTGGTGTTTGAACTGATGTTACGCTCATTGCCCGCTGAAAAGAGGGTGACGATCCCCAGCCCGCCCCGCCCCTGGGAGGCAAGGCTGTAGGTCAATGCCGTAACGTCGGCCTGTTTGCTCTGGCCATCAAAGGGGGAATCCATGGTCCCCCAGCTGTTTGAGGAAATAGCAACGCCGTTGGCCAGCATTTTGGGTACCGCCAATGCAGCTTCTGCCAGGGTGTTGCCGGAAAGCCCGCTCCGATAGCCGATCAGTTGCGCATTCCAGGCAACCCCGACGCCGCCGATGCCGTTGTTGGCGGATCCGATGATCAACCCGGACACCGCCGTGCCATGGTCGTCATCCGCATCAACCGGTGTGGCTCCGGCACGATTAAAGACCAAGTCCCATGACAGGTCTTTGCGGTAATTGGCGGACAGATCCGGATGGGTTTCATCAAAACCGTCATCAATGGCGGCGATCAGCACCCCCTTGCCGGTATAGTCACCCCAGACCGGCGTGACGTTGATGTCAAAACCGGCCACGCCGCCGCTGGTCTGTCCGGTGTTGTAGAGGTGCCATTGGGAAGCAAACAGCGGGTCAGTTGGAATGACTCGGGAAATAGTTTCAGCCATGTTCAGTCTCCTTGTTGGTCAATTTTAGGTGCGAATGCCGAGCTGCGCGCAGGCCATCAACTCCTCGTTCCGTTCATCTCGGGCGCGTGGCAGCACTCGCCTTTAAGAGGAAAGTCATCGAGCCTTCATCGTCACCCTATTTCGGCACCC
>CAZOTC010000002.1:18670-36194 GCA_964582605.1 uncultured Geobacter sp.
CACCCTATTTCGGCACCCACTGGCCCTTGCATTCCGGATATTTGCACAGCAGGCGGCAAAAGCCGATATAGTCGTCCTTGGCGACGCTATGCGAAACCTGCTTGGGATCTCTGCCATAGTTTTCTTCACACGAGGTGCCCAGGCAGGAATAGGCCCTTTGCTGCTGGCAGTAGACCAGATGGCCCTTCTGCTCCACGCCATTGGTCGTCCTGGTAATAGCATCGACCTGAATGGAACATTTGCCGAACATCGGATCAGGCTTGTCAGAGCACAGGAAATCTTTTCTCACGGATGATGCCTGAGCAACGCCGCTGAGCAGGCAGAGTACTGTAGCGATGGCGAATACCTTTGATTGGTTACAGTTGCTTTTCATGTCAGTTTCTCCTTGTGGGGTTGTCTACGCCACTGTGTGGCTTCATACCTGTGCATCACGGATTACCTAAGGGCGCTCCAGAAGCCGGTGCGCAGGAACACCGGAGTCTGCTTAGGCAGTACCGTTGCCTTGGTAGGCACTGCGCCGACTGTAAAGGCCACTGCCTTGGATGACTCTACATTGCCGGCCAGGTCGCGTACCTGGAAGCCAAGTTGATAATTACCGGCCGGGATGGCTGTCCGACTGAAGGTCAGGGCTTCATCCTTCAGTTCAAACTCCTGTTCCTTCATGTAGGAAATGGTTTCCGGTACCGTTGCCGTGTTCACCACCTGGAACACCGGCGTGATGAAATCTCCCTTATTGATATCCACGGTTACCCGGCTCGCGGTCCCGTCTGCCTGAATCCCTTCCCAGGCCGATTTGATCTCTCCCGTGTTGTTTTTGGGATCGTACAGCACAGCAAGGTTCACCGGCCTGTCTGTACCGGGTGTGCTCCCTTTTGCACGATAATAGACCGGAATGCTTATGACGTAGCGCCCGTCTTTCAATATCGATTCAAAGAAAACCGATACCGGTTCACCCTCCAGAGTAAACCAGGTGTTGGTGCGGGTGTAGCTGAGCGTGTAGGTATCGACTCCGGTCAGGCTGCTCGCGGCGATATCCATTCCCAACAGCATATAGACATCAGGTGACCCCGGTTCAGGTGCCGTTACCACGGCATACTTCTCTGCAACGGCAAAGGGGCTGCCAAGCACCGCCTGCACGACTGTGCCGGCCTGTGTGGGCAGTGCAAAGGCAAATCCTGCACCGGGCGGGTTTTCAAGCGGAAACTGCACAAACCAGCTCAGAGCTTCAAAGTACTGCAGATTGAAGGGGGTTTTGGCGTAGATCAGCATCTCCAGCTTTGCATCTTCAAAGTTATGAAACGGGAAAAAGATCGACAGGCCGGTTGAGGCTTCATGGGCAACGCTGACTCTGTTATAACGTACGGCCTTTCCGATGATGGTTTTCAGCGCTGCTGCCGGAGCATGCCACGACGTGTCGGCCACACCACCCAGAAGCTGCGCAAAGTGGCCGATATCAACCTGATTCGTAAAACTTCTGTTGATGTAGTCAGCCCCGTATTCATCGGCCTGGCTCCGCACTCCTGCTACCAGGTTCCAGGCAGTACGTCCTGCCTTTTCAACGCTTGTGCTGATGGTTTCGGACAGCTGTACGATAGCGGTCAGCAGGCCCCCTATTTGAGAGAGGTCGGTAACCGAAATGGTATACCGGTAGGATTCTTTTTCCGCTTTTGCTGCATATCCGTCGGCAATGGCCTTACCGATGGCAAGACCGTCTGCTGCGGGGTTCTGGGCAATGGCGGCAAGAAAAGGGGTGTAATTCCAACCGGAACTCGGCTCCAGCTCTTCCGACGCGACCAGGTACCTGGCATATGGTTCCAGGTAATAGGCGATTTCAGCCGTGGCCATCAGGCAGGCGTCAAAGCCGATCAGCTCAAACTTCTTGCCGGTAACGGCCACGGCATCCCTGATCGCTTGCTGCAGTTCAGAAATCGAAAGGTTGCTTGCCTTGGTCGTTGCATCACCGGCGCCACTATACCCGCCATAGCCGCCGTTTGTCCCGCCGCCGTGGTCCCAGAAGACCAGCACGTACTTGTCCGCCGGGAAGCTGGTCTGTCCCCACTTGATAAAGTCGGTCAGAACTTCGGTGGTACCCATATCCTTGACCCCCAGATCGGCCAGCTCAACGATCTTGCCGTCTCTGATCTGGTGGCGTTTAACGGTTTTCCAGCTTTTCACCGGATCGGTGGCCAGCGCCTTGTTCGCTGCGCCGGTGGTCAGCACCACGTTCAGGTGCTCTGCCGATGAGGCCGCCAGCATTTCGTTGATGTTGGCGGTGGCCTGGGCATCTTCAGCCTCCAGGTTGGTGCCTTCAATATACACCAGCACCGTTGTCCTGGCGGCTGGTGCAGACGGAGTGCTGCCGTTCCCGCCGCTGCAGGCGGCAAGCATGAACAGCAGCGCGGAAACCAGCAAAAAACAGACCTTTCTTTTCATTTATACAGCCTCCTTTTGGGTTGCTTCCATCTTCAAATCATTCCAACGATCAATGCTGAAAGCATGGCGATCTATGTAGTTTGCCGGAATATCACATGTTTTTATATTGAAATTGGCGCATGAAACTGCAGCCGGACCTGGAGCTGCTTCCCCGTACCAGCTGCCGAGCCCGTATTGGGGGTGTATCCGTTTATGTTGGGTTACATGAGACGTCCGTCAATTTATCAGATCAAAGCGTGATGTATTACTCTTGCATGAGGCCTCTTCAGCGCGACAAAGCAGTATCTTCCTGTCATTGCTTCCCGCAGTTTTCAGGCAGGCATCAAGATCGGTTTCGCACTTCCGCAAGGCTACCTTCTTCAATTCGACGGCCAAGGTTACACGATTCACGTTGGGGCAGGACGGATTGCAGTCGCCAGCCTTCGTATCCCAGGGACGGGACAGGCAGAGCTTTAACGCTTTGCCCGTAGTGTTCTGATCCCCCATCACGCATTTCATCACGCAATCCTTGCAGTCCTGGGTAGGCGTATCGTAGGCAGCGGCGGCAAGCGGTACTGCCAGTGCAAGCACCAGGGCTGCGATTGCAGGGAAGCTGAAGCGGCATCTGTTTGTGATGGTGTGTGACATGAAAACCTCCTTTTTAATGGTGTTGTACTTTTGCCTTACCTTATTGAGAAACACTCCAGCTTGAACTGTTGCAGCAGCGGGAGCCCACCACCGGCTTGCCGGATGATTCCTGCTGATCCTTGATGTAATAGCAGGCCCAGTCGCTGCAGTACTGAATACAGGAGTCAAGTTTTCTGCTGTTGCCCCCCTCGATTGCCTGACCGTTGTTACGGTTGCTATCTCCGAAGCTGCAGGTTTTGCCGTTGATGGTGTTCCCCTCCAGATTCAGGAGACAGTAGTAGGTGGTTCCGGCCTCAGTGCAGTAACGCATCGCGCGTGTCGGTTCCGGATTAAAGTGCGGAATTTTACCGGCCTGCGTCAGGTTTGGGCTCAAAAAAAGCAGAGACAGTATGATGAGAGACGAAAGCGGTTTCATGCTGGAAGCTCCTTACGTTTTTATGCCTTATGTTGCCATCGCTTGTTTAGCAATGGTCGTGCCACAGAACAAGTTGCTGTTTTGTTTATGTTTGCGCTTTTTGCTGCCAACAGCAGTAGGCATCTCTCTTCTTAGCCAGCCAACCTGGTTGGCGGTTGGTCATTGCAGCTTCACCGATCCATCCGGTTCTATAATCAGAGTGTAATTACTCCCGGTCAGGTTGAAACAGCCCAGCCCAAGCCCGGTTTTTACCTTCGGCGACATCCTGAGGCTGCCGTTTATATAAATCTCATAGATACAGGGATCTTTAAGATTCTGGGATATGACGGAGTTTGCTGTCACAAGTACCTCTTCCGGGCTGTTAAGAATGATGCTGTTGGGGTTGATGGTGATAAAGCGGACATACACATTGTTTCTGCCCTTGTTGTCGACTGTTATGCTGTTGCCGGCCCAGGCGCTGATGCTTACCGGGAAGAGAAGCAGCATGGAGATGACAATCAATTGCATACATGTTCTCTGTGACATATACCGCTTCCTCCTTTCCGGCTACAGCTCACATTTTTCAGTCACCTTTACTGTCCGGTACGGACCGGCCAGACGTAGTAGCCGCTGCTGCCCCCCTTAGCACCGACGTACAGATCGCCGTCGTCCATGCGCACGCACCAGGCGATTGGGAATGCAGTATTACCTTGGTAAGTACTGGACGACCAGTAGTAGGTAGGCCGGACGTTCTTGAATTGACTTTTTGCAGGATAGATACTCTTCAACTCTTCTATGGTGGCAAGACGCCAGTCGCCGGCCTTTGACTTGTCCTTCAGACCGCACCGACCGTCCGCAACGTCCTTAACCAGTGACATGGCATCATTCCAATTCATACGTCCCAGACACCCGGCATCCTCCAGCCAGACCAGGCCGTTGACGGTTACGGTGCCGTTGCCGTTATTTCCACACCAGGCTGCGCCGGATAGAGCCATCAGGCTGCAAAACACCATCATACCAATCGCCAGTTTTTTCATAGTCAGCTCCTTTGCACATTACGAACTTTGTTGTATTTTTGTTATTTCTACTCCGTCATTTCATCTTTTACCCCACCCTCACCCTAACCCTCCCCCTGAAGGGGAGGGGATTGTAAGGATTCCTACCTCTTCAAGGGGGAGGTCAGGAGTGGGATGGGAGTTATCTGTCGGAGTCGTATTATTTCAAAAGGGTTACCCGGCCACATCCAACTCCTACTGCAGCTTAAGTCCAAAATCTTTGAAAATCTTTTCGCAGGCGCCCCATTGCGTTGTGAGCACTGGCGTAAAAATCAGCGTTAAATCGTTCGCTTTGACGGTGGTGCCAACGAGATCTCCCGCGTAACAGTCGTATTCGTCACTAAGTTTAAGTGGTTTTTTCCCACAAGAAAAGGTAGCTTTTTTCGTGCAGTTAACCACAGCAGGAGTTCCTGTCACATGACAGAATCCTGCTGAAAATTTATCCCATATCCCCAAACGATCCAGTCTCGTTACCGTAATATTGCAGGCAAAGGATCCGTTGTTCCAATGGTTCTCCGCCTTCGCTGCCGGAACAGCGGTGAAAAGGCTTATCAAAAGCGCCGCAACAGTTAATTGTCTCATAATCTTCTCCTTTGTGCCGGGACACTTGGTTCTCCGTGCGGGTTGATGGTTGCATTTTCTAAAGCACAACCAATGCCAGCCGCCCCATGACGAACCGGAAAGACGCAAGATGTTTTGCTTAACTCCGAAATATCAAGGTTTTAGACATTGCAAACGTATGTAAAAAGGACACCGATCAGCAACAAATCAGGCGTAATGGCAGGAGGTTTGGGGCAGCGGTTGTGATAGTTCTGTCACAACACAAAAAAGAGGGGTGATAGAACTATCACGTCTGGGCTATTATTGCCGGGTGAAGTCCAAGGGATTGGGCCATCACTCCTCCTCACCTTCCAGACTGTCTATCTGCAGATCCCGCATCTTCTTCCAGAGGGTGCGTCGGCAGATGCCGAGCCTGTCCGCAGCCGCCGTCCGCTTCCCGCCCATTTCCCGCAGGGCCTGCATGATACGGTTACGCTCAAAGGAACAGACCTGCTCCTGCAGCGAGCCGGAGCTGCCCGTAGGGATCGCCCCTCCGGTGGATGTTTCCTGCAGTTCCTGGGGCAGGTGGATGATCTCTATGGTTGATGCCGGGCAGAGGGTTGCGCCAGCCTCAAGGGCATGTTTCAGCTCCCGTACATTGCCGGGAAAGCGGTAATTACTGAGGACCGCCGCCGCTTCCGGGGTCAGGTTTATGGCTGGCTTGCCGCTGCGTGCGCTGAAATCATCGAGGAAATGCCGTGCAAGGACCGGGATATCGGAACGCCGCTCTCTGAGGGGCGGAAGCTGGACCGGCAGCACATGAATCCGGTAGTAGAGATCCTGCCTGAAGCTGCCGGCGGCAACGGCCTCTTTCAGATTGCTTGCGGTGGCAAAGAGGAACCGCACGTCAAGCGGTACCCGGTGGTTGCCTCCCAGACGTTCAACGGAGCGTTCTTCAAGTACGCGTAACAATTTGGCCTGGATGGCAAGGGGCATGTCGCCGATTTCGTCGAACAGCACGGTGCCTCCGTTGGCCGCCTCAAGTTTTCCGGCCCTGCGGCCAGCGGCGCCGGTAAAGGCCCCCTTTTCATGGCCGAACAGCTCTGATTCAAAGAGAGTTTCCGGGATGGCGGCGCAGTTGATCTTGACGAACGGTTTGTCCCGGCGGGGGCTCAAGGAACAGATGGCATCGGCGGCCAGCTCTTTGCCGGTACCGGTTTCACCGAGTATGAGCACCGAGGCCTCGGAGGCGGCCACGGTGCGGATCCTGTCGCACAGTGCCTGTATCGCCGGACTTTCACCCGCGATATTCCGCAGAAAACGCTTGCCGTGCAGCTCTTCCCGCAACTGGCTGTTTTCCTCCTCAAGGCGGGTCAGATCCATGAACTTTTCAATGGCGAGCTGCAGTTCTTCGGGATCAAAGGGCTTGGTGATGTAGTCAAAGGCCCCCAGACGCATGGCCTGCACGGCGGTCTTGACATTGCCGTGGGCGGTCATGACGATCACCCCGCTTTTCGGGTTTATCCCCTTGACCTCGGCGAGCACCTCCATCCCCCCCTTGCTGTCAGCCATGACCAGGTCGGTAATCACCAGGTCATGCTGTTCACTGCGGAACAGAGAGATGCCGTCACCGGCATTACCTGCTGCATCAGCCGTGTGCCCGAATCCTTTCAGCACGGTGCACAGACCGAGGCGGACAGAGGGCTCGTCATCAATCACCAGTATCTTCATAGCTCCCCCCGGCAGGTATCAGCCTGCCTTGCCACCCAACGGAATACGTATCCTGAAGCTGCTTCCCTCACCGGGAACGCTCTCCGCCGTTATGCTTCCCCCGTGGGATTCGACAATCCTTTTACAGATTGAAAGCCCCAGGCCGGTTCCCGTACCGGAAGGCCTGGTGCTGAAAAACGGCTCGAATATCCTGGGCATGATGTCCGGCTGGATACCGGTGCCGGTGTCGGTTATTGCAAGATCACACCAGGGGTCGTTACGGACGGCACAGATGGTCAGCACCCCTCCGTCAGGCATGGCGCACTTGGCGTTCAGCATCAGATTTATCAGCGCCTGGCCCATCTTGCTTTCATCAAGCGGCACGGCCGGCAGTGACTGATCGACCCGTACCCTGATCGTGATCTTCTCCTTTTCGAGCTGATAGCGGCACAAGGTCAGCATATTGTCAACCAGGGCGTGGACATGAACCGGCCTTGTCTCCGTGGCTGTCATGCGGGAAAAATCAAGGAGCTGGGCCACGGTACCCCTGATCTTTGTCAGCCCGGCCCTGATCGATTCGATCAGTTCCTCCCGCAGGGGGGCCTCGGCTTTTGCGGAGATGAGCCCGTTGAAGCAGAGTATCACGCCGGCCAGGGGATTATTCACCTCATGGGCAACCCCCGCGGCCATCTCGCCCACCAGTGCCCTGCCGCTGGTCCGGATCATCTCCGCCTCAACCTGCTCCTTTTCCTTCATGATGGTGCTCACCCGGTCCGCGAGTGCCCGGGAGAGCAGAAGCGCTTCCAGCAATGACCCCAGCATCATCCCGTACCACGAAATGAAATTGTGGTTGTGAAACACCATATTGTTGACGGCGAAGATGCAGAGACTGGCATAGAAGCATGTCCGGGCTGCCAGATAATAGCGCGCCGGCTTGAAGCCCCTGAGATAACAGACGATTCCCGCTGATGCCGCCAGAAGCGGCGCAATAAGGGTATGGAGATTGAGGATGCGGAGGGCAGGCAGGATATCCAGGAACGGCACCACCACGAGCAGCACCGTGTCGATCACGATCAGTGCCAGCAGCAGCCGGTCCAGCAGCGGCGCGTACTGTCTGGTATTCAGGAAGCGGCGCGAGAACAAAAGTGATGCAATCGATGGGGCCAGGATCAGAAAACGGAGCGCCTGGTTATCGAGGTCCGACCGGAGTGGAAACGCGTATTGCCGAAGAAAACCGTGCAGCGACATCTGCAGCAGAGCAAACAGAAGGACGTAGGCCGTAAAGGAGAGGTAGACCCGATCCCTGAAGATGATGGCAAGATACAGATTATAGAGTGCGATGGTAAGCATGACCCCGAAGTAGAGCCCGTAACCGAGCACAGAAAGGCTGTTCTGGCTCAGGAACGTGTCACGCGCCTTGACCACGAGGGGAAAGGTGAGGATGCTCCCCACCGAGGCCCGGATATAAAAAGTCGTCGGTTGGGTGGTGAGCGGCAGGGCGAAAAACGGGTTGCGGTGGGGCAGAGGAGCCCAGGGGGCCTCGGGGCTGTAGAAGTAGCGTTGCATCCGGTAGGTGCCGTTCG
This sequence comes from uncultured Geobacter sp., assembly GCA_964582605.1. GTDB lineage: Bacteria > Desulfobacterota > Desulfuromonadia > Geobacterales > Pseudopelobacteraceae > Trichlorobacter. The sequence goes on from CAZOTC010000002.1 coordinate 27,013, forward strand.
GCAGGGGCAGATACAGGTCAAAGCTGTTCATCAGCGGGTAGGGCTGTTCTATCAGCCAGTCACCCAGGCCCGGGTTCCGGTCCGCCATGCTGAACCTGAGCCAGTAGACCGTATCACCCAGCCCGAAGTTGGGAGCAGGCCGGTTGCTGCGTATGAACCTGCCGGCATAGGCGGGGGATGTGATCTCCGTGATGGTCAGTTTTCCGGAAGGATCTTCCAGAAACTCGATTGCAGCCCCGATAGGACGGGACTCTTCGCCTATATCCAGATACACGGTTTCGGCAGAGGCCGCGGAGGCAATCAGAAGCATGGCGGTAAACAGCAGCATGGCGGTATACAGCAGCAAAAGAGATGCGGCCGCTCCATTCGAACTGCACGTCTTTGCTGTTAATCGTATCGTCTTCGGCACAAATATCCGGCACGCTAGTACTTCAGCGCATCCTCCGAGTAGCGCAGGTACGGCGATGATTGCCACAGGATCCGGCCCGTGTCAGAGGATTTCACCGCACCGACCCCGTGCAGGTAATCGCCGATGGCAGGCGCCAGGGACGAGCCCAAATGGCGGATGTCGTCCGGCGCTACCCAGCGGGGGGCAAAGCCGGACCGACCGTAGGTCATCTCAATTGTCATGGCCATTACCTGCTCCTTGAAGTTGGCCCACCACCAGGATTCCGGGAACGGATTATTGACAAAACCGGCGCCGCCGTCTGCAGGAGGAGGCTCCAGCAATTGGGCCCCGTAGCGGACGGCCAGGGTATCGATGAACCGCAGCTGGCTCTCCCACAGGGCGGCCTGGGATACGCTGTAGCCCTGGTCAACGGTGCCGAAGTGAGGAAAGAAAAAGGTGCGGTAATCCGGTTCGCTATTGGAGGCGTGCAGGTTCAGGGCAACGGCGACCGGCGGTCCGCCGTCGGTCATCAACTTTTTGGCAATGCCATGCACAATCGCCACCTCTTGCGGAACGTCGGTCCGCAGATTCAGAGGATTGGTGCCGTCAAGGTACCACATCACCTCAAGGTTCTCCGACTTCGGGGTGCTGCGGTAGTTGCCGGCAATCACGCCGTCCACATTCTGCATCGGGAAGATATAAAATTCGGTGTTTGCCAGCAGAGTAGCGGCCTCGCTGCTGCCGGACAGCAGCCAGCCGATCAGTCCTTCAAGCAGGAAGGAGGGGGAGGTCTCTGCCGGGTGGGTGCGGGCATGGATCAGCACCCGTCTTTTGGCTGCCACCGGGCTGTTGGTATCGGTCAGCTTCAGCAGGTAGAGCGGTTTGCCGTTTTGAGAGTACCCCGGCACGGTCATTTCCAGAAACCGGCTGCCCTTGATCCGCTGCAGGTACGCCTCCAGATCGGTGAATGTGTAGGGGTAGAAGCGGGCCACCCAGACCGTGGGCTGTCTGAAACGCTTGTGTACCACCAATTCCTTGTTCTGGTTCTGAGTCACCTCCGTTTCGTCGAAACGGAGCCAGGTTTTCCGGTCATAGGAGTAGATCGGCAGATAGTAGTAGTTCCAGCCGGAATTTTTGATGGTCAACGTCGTCGCCGCGTCGGTCGGGGCATTGTCCAGCCGCACATACCACCAGCTGCGCCAGCTGGCCGGCAGGGTGGCGTTGTTGTTGTCGTCGGCAACGGTCAGGTCCCAGCTGTTGGTGTCCGTCTTCAGCGCCTTGCCGATGCTGCCGGACTCAAAGGCGGCGGTGACCGTGGTTTCAGGGACAGTTGAACTATCGCCGCAGCCGGCAAGCAGACTAAGTACGAGCAGCAGCAGGGCATATCCGGTGATTTTTCTGTACAACATTCCGCATCCTTTCGCTCTTTCATGCAGCTCGCAGTGCGGGCTAATGCCGAACCCGTATCCAGCCGCCATGGCCGTACTGTGGGGTCTGCACGGCCATGGCCCTGACGATCTGCTCGATCGGGGACCAGTATGGCTCGTAGTATTCCCGGTCAACATCAAGCACCAGTGCCCGACCGGTATCCTCATCAAAGGCGGCGATCGGGGAGATGTGCGGGTACGGGCCGCCTGTGGAGCCGGTCAGGGTATCCTGGGTAAAGTGGATCAGGATCATGTCATCGGCAGATGTCTCGTTGGCTGCCAGGGCCGTTCGCCACTTTTCCCGGGTGGCCTGATCGTCCACGGTCACCCGCACCGTTTCGATCCGGGGATCGGGTATCCCCTGCTGGCGGAGCGCCTCCATCAGGACCTCGGCCAACTGCTCCAGGGTCAGCCCAACCAGTCCGTCAACGCCCCCCTGCTGCACCCGCTCTGCCCAGCGGACTACCTTGACCGATGCAAGCAGCGATGCCGCGGTCGCGTTCCGGTCGCTGCCGGAAAGCCGGCGATTGGCGCGGGTTAAGGCGTTTACCACCGCCGCAACGCTGGCTACTGAGCAGTCATACGGGTTGAGTTGCGGCACATAGAACGATGACAAGGCCCAATAGTCAGGCGCCGGATGCGCCGGATGCCGCAAGTAGCTATGATCAACAGAAAGCGGCACGGCATGGATCCCGTACTTCGGCTGCGGCAGTGGTTCAGATGCGAGACTGCCGCTGCTGCAGGCGCCCAGCAGACATAGACCCGCAGCGGCTACCCATCGTACTGTGCTATTCCACTCAGGCAGCCCTCCATAGCGTGCTCCGGCTTCCCCGGGCAAGGGTCCCTTTGCGTGTGTCATTGGTGCGGTGCTGCCTGAAGAATAACACTGATTTCAGGAGGCAGCTCAAATTCTCTGATCTGCAGTTTTTTGTCCTGATATCCTTCCTTTTTGAAGAGCAGGGTAATCGTGGTGTCGCCAGCGTCATCACGCCACTCCGGCATCATGGCCGCCACCGAACTGACAAGCGGCGTCGTGCCCAGCAGGTTACGGGCAAAATCAGTATGACGATAGACCTGGGCGCCGGCAGGGATGCTGGAGATACTGATCACCCTGCCGGCACATCCGGCCAGCAGCAGACCGCAGCAGCATGCCATCAGCAGGAATCGTGTCATGGCGTGTCTCCTTTTCCGGTTATTTTCAATCCGTTCATCCGATCACAAGTCGGCCTGCAACGAGCCAGCAGAGATTAAACCAGCCATGCAGGGCTATGCAGGGCAGCACCTGATCGGTTCGTTCAAACAGTCTTCCCAACACCAGGGCGGGCAACAGCACCAGTAGTGAATGTACCCCCTGAAACGGCAGATGTGCCAGCACAAAAACAACACCGACGATCCAGGTGGCCAGACTGAATGATATCAGACGCCTGCTGCTCCAGGCCTGTTGCTGCAGCCGCTGGTGCAGCACGCGCCTGAAGAACAGCTCCTCCCAGACCGGAGCTGCCACCAGCAGGTACCAGACAGGGACGGTCAGCGTCTGCGGCAGTAGTCTGCTCCACACACCAGCTGCTGCAACCAGAGGCGCTGCCAGTGCAACCAGCAGCACCTCCTGTCGGACGGTCATGCCTGTTGACGCTGCCTGCGACGCGGCACCAGCAGGTAAAGCAGCGGGAAGGCCAGCGTCAATACCAGCAGGAAGTCACGGGAATTACCATTGCCTGCGGTGCAGCCACCACCTCCGTCACCGGATGGGGATGCAAGCGCGGTCACGGCAAAGGTCTCTTCATCAATCCGCTGGAATGGTCCGGTGGCCTCATCAGGGGCAGCGGCCTTGCGCGGATTGAAGAGGGTACCGCGATCGGAGGTAACGGCGTTGCCGTTGTTGTCGTCAGCCATCACCCGGAAGGTGTATTCACCCGGGGGCAGGTCGTTCAGGGCCACGGTGTAGACGCCGTCGTTGGGTCGAAGGTCGCCGTTCTTGCCGTCATCGGCCAGAGTGAGGCCGGTACGGATCTTCTTGCCGCCTTCATCGTAAATATCTGCCCGCACCCTGGCCTGCAGCACCGGACGCTCAAGCCTGAGGGAGACTTCCAGCAGATTTCCCGACACCGGACGCTGGACCACATCCAGCTGCAGCAGCAGGGTCGAGACCCCGGCAGCCAGCATGCCCAGATCATCGTTGACGGCGTCTTTGGCGGTCATCACCGCAGTCCAGGTGCCGTAACCTCCTGAATACATGTCCGGATCAATCATCCAGAGCCAGCCCCCGTTTTCAGCATCTGCCTCAAATACCACGCCGGTGGTGGCAGCGGTGACGATCTTTCCAGCCGGATCGACCAGACTGGGGGTCAGTTTGCCGGCCGTATCCGGCGTTGCTTCCATAATGATCATCGGCAGCGGGTCATGGGGGCCCACGGTAAAGCGCATCTCAAGACGCTGGCCATTCGCAAGACGGGGGGTTTCGGCGCTGTTGAGTACCGCAAAACCATACCCATCACTTTCATTGGCCGCCGTAAGCAGTTCAGTAGTCAGCTCACTGCCGGAATTGATGGTGCTGAAACTGCCGCCGGTCTCGCGGCTCAGCTGGCTTAAGTAGATCTGGTCACCGGTGGCTGATTCTGCAGCGGACTTGACCGGCTGCGGTGCAGAGCGAAACGCTGCCTTGGCTGCCGTGGTACCGGCCTGGGGTGCCAGAAAAAAGACCCTGGCTGCCACGTTCAGCTGCTTCAGCTCTTCGATCAGCGAAGCCGAGACCGTCGGATTAGCTGCGGTAATCAGGTACAGGTTAGTAACCTGATTCTGGGTCAGGGTCGAGCGATAGGCCCGTACCTGGACCAGCGCGGCAGAAAGGGCTGCCTCCAGCGACACCGCTGCAGCCTGCTGCACCTGGCCGGCCTGGGCAGCCAGCGTGCTGCGATTGGTTTCAGAAAGGATCGTCCGTGCCAGACCGGTGCTGCTGCCGCTCTGCACCTGCAGATACCCCCCTGCGTGCAGGTTACGGGCCAGATCAGCGGCCCCTGTGCTGGCCTCGGCCCAGCGGCTGGCCGGAATGGCGCTGTCCAGTAACACCAGATTCAGAACCGGCGCATCAACCCAGATAATGTTGAGGGCGGCATCATATCCCTGCAGGGTACCGGTTTGCGGAGCCTTCAGGTCGGCAGCACTGGTGAACCGCTTGCCGACAAAGGCCTCAAACTGTCTGCGCCCAAACTCCCGGGCATAGGCAGGATCGGTTGACGGAGCCGAGGTGAGGGTATCCCAGATCGATTTACCGTAGATCCGGTACTGGGCGGTGTTCAACTTACCGGCTGGCCCGGCGTAGCTGCCGCTGTGTGAGAACCAGTTTGGATAGCTCCCATGCTGGTTCATGATCGAAGGCTGTGTGCCGTCATCTTCAGCAGAGGGCATGTAGCTCTCACCGGCCTGGATCAGCTGCTGGATGGTCTTGCCATCTGCTTCACGGTATTCGTCAAGCAGGCCGTAGAGGTAATGTCCCATCTCGTGGGCCATTACCGGTCCCGGATAGTCGTCCGCTTCGGTCTTGCTCTCATAGACATACATGGTGATCTGCTGGTTGGGCACCTGCCAGGCAGCCACATTGGCTTCAGAACGTCCGGCCCGTGTGCCGACATAGCGTATATCGGCAGTCGTCCAGGCCTTGCGACTGGTGTGAATATAGATATTCCGCAAACGGTGCAGGCCGTTGGTCATGCCGTACAGCGAGGCGGCAAAACTGCGTACCGCTGCCTCGGTCTCGGCAACGGTCATACCGCGCGGGGTGACGCTCTGGTTCACCTTGGCCGGGTCCCAGTCCAGCGAGATGGTCAGGTCAATATCACTGACCCCGGTGGTACGGTTATGCTGCAGCATGCTCAGCGGATGCAGTGCCGCCGTTACAGGCAGCACCGTACTGAACATCATCAGGAAAACACTGAAAAGGGCAATGATACGAATGTGTGTTCGGGTCTGCATGGCAGTCTCTCTTTCTTCATAACATTAAAGCACGACCTTGATCAGCCGTCATTTCTCAGGTTGTCGTTACGGTACAGACACAGATGCAGGCACCATCACAGTCCTTTACGGTGCCTGCCCAGGGCATCGGCTGCCAGCAGTGCCTGCAGCACCTTGTCCGGCGTCATGACACCTGCTTCATGGTGAATACTCTCAATCGGGGCACAGGCCTTTTCCGCCACCTGCAGCAATCTGCGGCGGTCGCAGTCCTGCACGCCAAGATCGGCCAGGGTGGTGGGCAATCCAACCTGTTCACAGAAGCCGTATACTGTGGCCGACTCCTCCGGCAGGGCATCGGTCAGCTGCAGCCCGGCCAGCACCCCAAAGGCCACTTTCTCGCCATGATAACAACCGTGAGTCTCCGGCAGCGCGGTCAGGCCGTTGTGAATCGAGTGGGCCGCAGCCAGACCGCCGCTCTCAAAGCCGATGCCGGAGAGCAAGGTGTTGGCCTCCACAATCCTCTCCAGCGCCGGAGTAACGATCTGCTGTTCAGCGGCAATCTTTGCCGAAAGACCATAGTCAAGCAGGGTGTCATAACAGAGCCGGGCCAGTGCAAGCCCGGTTATGGTGGAAAGACCGCCGCAGGCGTTTGCCGACTGCGTGGCAACGCAGGAACGGGCCTCAAACCAGGTGGCCAGAGCATCCCCCATGCCGGACACCAGAAACCGTGGCGGGGCAGCCGCCATGATGGCCGTATCCACCAGCACGGCAGCAGGATTTAACTTCTGGTAGTAGACCGATTCAAAGACACCACCCTCGGAATACAGCACCGCACAGCCGCTACAGGGGGCATCGGTGGAGGCGGTGGTGGGAACAATGATCACCGGGATACCGGCCCGGTCTGCGGCAATCTTGGCCGTATCTATGGCCTTGCCGCCCCCCATCCCCACCAGCACGTCCACCTGTCCGGCAGCAAGCACCGCTGCCAGCCGCTCCAGTTCGCTGGTGCAACACTCGCCTCCAAACCGCTCCACTGGCAGATCCACGCCACTTGCCGGAAGAATCCGGTTCGAGGCGGTCCCGGCAGCAAGGATCATCCCCCGCGCACCGAACTGTGCTACCAGAGCCGGCAGCTCCTGCAGCGTGCCAGCCCCTTGCAGGTATTTACCGGGAAACATCGCCTTCTTCAGCATCTGATCACTCCTCTTCAATCAAGATTTTCCATTGGACACGAGATGTTGCCGCGATAGTTTACGAGCAGATTTCTGTCCGTTTGACAAAGCAATAGCCGTAGCTATTGGTGAGGAAAAGGTTCAATGGTGGCAATTGCAACTCCGACTCAAACCGTGGCAATGCCGCACCTGAGACGCTCCCCAAAGCGCACCCTTACCACGGTTTGCTATACCCGGCAATCTTCCGTGCTTCCTTACCCAGATTCAGCAAAAAACTCCCCTGCGTGTCGATGTTTGTAAAATCAAGGAAAGGCAACAGCACCACTACCGTCAGGTTATCCTGGGGGTTGTAGGCTGACAGGCTCATATACCCCAGATGCGCCCCGGTATGCCCGTAGCCGATATCACTATAGCGACTGACTCCCAGGCCGTACTGCTTCTCCTCATTGCCCGGCGGTATGGTGATCATCCGAGTCACCTGATTTTTGTTGACCGGTCCGCTGCCGGACAGGAGCGTCCGGATCCATCTGGCCAGGTCAGCCGCTGTGGAGATGATGTTGCCCTCGGCAACGTTGGCGGACATATTGTCCTCAGTGGTTTCCCGGTAGCCGGATCCCTCATTGCTGAATCCCCTCATGAACGGTTGCGGAAGGGTGCGCTCGTTGGCAGACCAGGGGGCTGATGTTGAGCTGAGGCCGATCGGGGTAAAGAAGGTATCGGCAATAAATTGTCCGTAGCTCTGGCCTGTTATCCGCTCAATGATCACGGCCAGCAGCGAGTAGCCGGTGTTACTGTAATGGTAGCCCCCCTCCGGCGCCCAGTAAGAAAGCTGGTTCAGCGCATTTACCCCCACCAGCTCATCAAAGGTGAACTGATGATCCGGCTCGCCCAATGTCTTGATGATGTAATCGGTGTAATAGTGCCCCGCATAGAGGGCGTTGCTGGAGGCGGGGACCGGATCATTGGTGATGTCATACACACCGGCGCGGTGCGCCAGCAACTGCTTGATGGTGATCGAACTTTTGTACGGAATCTGATAGCCCGGCGAGGCCGGCAGATAGGGAATGCTTTTACCGGGAATCATTGCCGTCACATAATCATCGATCCTGAGCCGTCCCTGCTGGTCAAGCAGCATGATGGCCGCAGCGGTGAAGGTCTTGGTATTGCTGGCAATCCTGAAGTGAAATGTCTCATTGACCGGCGTTGGGAAACCGGCGGTGGCCACTGATCTCCCCTCTGGAGACTCGATGTACACCAGTGCGCCGGCACCTTCAGGCAGCTTGTTGGCTGTTTTGTAGGCGGCGTAGTTAGTGGTCAGCATCTCCTGCAGCTGCTGCTGAACCGTGTTGGGAGAGCTGTTGTCGCCACAGGCGACAAGCATGACCATGCAGAAGAGACTGAAAAGGGCGATGGTGAATCTTGTTTTCATGGAAGGTCTCCCTTTGGAAATAAACCTGAAAACGGCATTTACTCACGTAACGCCGCCACGAACGCAAAGAAAATCAAAACCTTACTTAAAATATGGCTTCACCTTTCGGGTGAGTGATCTAACCTTCATAAGTCTTTGTTTTTAAACGTTGTGTCTTTGCGCCGTTGCGTGCAACTGCTTTTTATAGGGTAAACGGTTGGTGTCAGACGATCAAGGCCAACGACGCTGCATGGTTTGACCGGGCAATGCTCTCACTATTTCTGCAGCAACCTTGCCGTATCATACTCAAAGTGCTGGTAATCCAGCAACCATCCCCAGCTGCCGCCCCAGTCAAAGCCCCTGCTGGTAAAGGCCTGTACTGCCGGGGAAGCGGGCAGCAGGAGACCTGCCACCGGCAGGCTGCGGTCAACGTAGGCGCCCCCGGCAGGGGGAAGCGGTTGTCTGGCAGTCTCATAACCTCAAATGATGTTGCGGAGGTCTCACCACGCTTGACCCAGGTGTTGTAGTCGGGCGAGGTGACATCATCCACCCACAGGTCGTTCTCGGTTGCCTGTTGGTACGGCATCATGCTGGTGATTGAGGCGGCATAGCCAAAGGCCGATTCCAGCGCAAACAAACCGGTGGGCACGCGACCATCCCCCTCGCGTTTTTCACCCGGTGGAGCAAAACCATTGCGGCCAATGATGCCCGGCAACGGTCCGACGCGCAGCACCCACTTGCTTGAGGTCCGTTCCAGGGCATACACCTGTGCCATTGAGCTGTCCCGCGACGCAGCCACAGCCACCAGCAGTTGATCGCCGGTGATCACGGTACCGGCC
>CAZOTC010000003.1:0-32523 GCA_964582605.1 uncultured Geobacter sp.
CTTGTCTGATCTGCTGCCGGATACAGCCGACTGAACAGCTTTGTCTACATGCAAAGTTGAAGGTGCTACAGAAGCAATCTTGCTGTTGTCTTGGCAGGCAGCGAGAAAAACAGGAACTATGACAATCAGAACAGGTAAAAAAAAGTTACGCTTCAGGGACAACAAAAAATTGATCATCGGCACAGCAGAGAACTCCAAAATCATAAAATGTCCGCAGAAAAGCCGCAGCACCGTGTGCGCTGCGGCTGACCATTGAGATTATTAATTACTACAAAAACAAACGAAAGGCAACAGACGATGACTTATCTGGTTCGTTTATCAATCACCCGTTGCGCCTTACCCTCATGACGAGGAATGCTGTTGGGTTCAACCAGCTTTACCGTTGCTCCGACTCCCAGGACTGAATGAATCTTCCTTTCGACCGTTTCAAGGAAGGCACGCTGCTTCTTCATCTCATCAAAGAATATGTTCTCGGTTACCTCTATATCTATCTCAAGCGTGTCGGTGGCACCGGTCCGTTGAACAATCAGCTGATAATGCGGCTCACAGCCTTCAATGGCAAACAACACCTCTTCAATCTGGGAGGGGAAGACATTGACCCCTTTGATGATCAGCATGTCATCACTACGTCCCATGGTCTTTTTCATCCGGGCCAAGGTTCTGCCGCAAGCACAGGGTTCGTAGATCAGGCTGGTGATATCACGGGTCCGGTAACGTATCATCGGAAAGGCTTCTTTGGTCAGAGTAGTCAGGACCAGCTCACCAACACTGCCCGGCGGCAGCACTTCGCCGGACTCCGGATCAATGATTTCAGCTATAAACGAATCTTCAGCAATGTGCATACCACACTTATGCTGGCATTCTCCAGCTACGCCCGGCCCGATAACCTCGGACAAGCCATAGTTGTCAGTAGCGCTGATCTGAAGACGTTGTTCAATCTCTGCCCGCATCGCCTCTGACCACGGTTCGCCGCCAAAAAGCCCAACCTTCAATGAAAGCGATTTGGGATCAATCCCCATTTTTTCCAGCCGGTCTGCAAGCGTCAAGGCATAACTGGGCGTACCTACCAGGGCTGTTGTACGATAGTCCTGCATGATCATGATCTGTTTTTCGGTATTGCCCCCTCCCATCGGGATTACGGCAGCACCGATGGCTTCGGAACCATAATGCAGACCAAATGCACCGGTAAACAGACCATAACCGAACGCGATCTGGACAACATCATCCGGAGTTACACCGGCAGCGGTCATAAAGCGGGCCACCAGATTCGACCAGGTCTTGAGATCGTGCTTGGTGTAACCAACCACTGTAGGCTTGCCTGTGGTACCTGATGAGGAATGGATCCGCACCACCTCACGCAGTGGTACCGCAAACATGCCATAAGGATAATTCAGACGCAGATCTTCCTTGGTGGTAAACGGCAGACGGGCCAAATCTGCCAGTGATGTAATGTCTTCGGGGACAATTCCCCGTTCGTTGAATTTGTTCTGGTAACAGCGAACATTTTTATAGACACGGTTAAGCGTGGCCTGTAACCGCTCAAGCTGAAGCTGCTCAAGTTCTTCACGGGGCATACATTCATGCTGAACATCCCAGATAGCAGAGCTGCTCATCGGCTACCTCCACAGACAGCCCGAACCTGAGCAATAACTGAATCAACCGCCTCTTCCGGTGACAGACGCTGCAGATCACCGGAAGTCCGCTGCTTGAATTCAACCTTACCTTCAGCCAGGTTTTTACCTCCTACTACAATCCGTAAAGGAATGCCGATCAGGTCGTGGTCTTTGAATTTGACGCCCGGCCGCTCATCGCGATCATCCAGCAGCACCTCAACACCGGCTGCCTCAAGCCGGTCATGGATATCCTGTGCCGCAGCCATCACAGACTCGTCTTTCTGGGCGTTAATCGCAACAACCGAACAATGGAACGGTGCCAACGGCAACGGCCAGACAATCCCGTTTTCATCATGGTTTTGTTCAATTGAAGCAGCCACAGTACGACCGATGCCGATACCGTAACAGCCCATGAAGATGATCTGCTCCTTGCCGTCCTTGTCCAGGTAGGTGGCATTCATGCTGCTTGAATATTTGGTTCCCAGCTTGAATACATGTCCGACCTCTATACCGCGCCAGACTTCCAGTATTCCAGCTGCACAGCGAGGACAGGGATCACCGGCACCAATCAAACGGATATCGGCAATCCGGCTGATCTCGAAATCACGCCCGGCATTTGCTCCGGTGTAGTGTTGGTCTGTCTCGTTTGCCCCAATCACAAAGTCTGACATGGACTCAACGGTATAGTCAGCCACCACGGTTAATTCTTCTTTCAATCCCAAGGGTCCCAGAAAACCGGGGGGTGAACCGGTAAACCGCAGAATTTCTTCATCCGTGGCCATCCTGATTTCATCCCACCCCAGATGATTCTTCAACTTCAGTTCATTCAGTTCGTGGTCTCCCCGCACCAGGGCCATCACAAACCGGCCTTCGCCGTTTGACACCACCAGGGCCTTGACAGTATCGGATTGGGGGAGGTGCAAAAATTCAGCTACCTCGGCAATCGTCTTCCGGTCCGGAGTATGGACCTTGGTCAATGCCTGCTGCCCTGCCCCACCCTGCTGCTGCTTCACCCCTTCTGCCTTTTCTACGTTTGCCGCATAACGGCAGGCATTACAGGAAACGATGGCATCTTCACCCGAAGAGGCCAGCACCATGAATTCATGAGATGCCGAACCGCCAATGGAACCGGTATCAGCCTCAACAGCACGGAAATTAAGGCCGCAACGTTCAAAGATCCGGTTGTAGGCCTGATACATCTTATCGTAGGAAAGGTCTGCTGCAGAGGAATCAACATCAAAGGAGTAGGCATCCTTCATGATGAATTCACGCCCACGCATTAAGCCGAAGCGAGGACGGATCTCATCCCGGAATTTGGTCTGGATCTGATAGAAGTTGACCGGCATCTGACGATAACTCTTCACCTCGCGCCGGGCAATGTCGGTAATGACCTCTTCATGGGTCGGCCCCATACAGAACTCATTATCCTTGCGATCATGAAAACGGAGCAGTTCCTTGCCATACTGCGCCCAACGCTTTGACTCAATCCAGAGCTCGGCAGGCTGGACCGCAGGCATCAATAATTCTATGGCCCCGGCCCGGTTCATCTCTTCACGCACAATCTGTTCAAATTTGCGGATGGAACGCAGGCCTAACGGCATATAGGTATAAATACCGGCAGAAATCTTGCGGATCATGCCGGAACGCATCATCAACTGGTGTGATATCACCTCTGCATCTGATGGAGTTTCTTTAAGCGTAGGAATAAAAAATTGTGTATAACGCATTATAATTAAACCACCTTATATCAATTTATGCCTTACTAGCATCTGTTTGATTGCATCACGCTGGAACGGCTTGACCACATAATCATCACAATCCCCTTCAAAAAATGCATTTTCAATATCCTGCGGTGAATTGCAGGCAGAGATCATGAATACCTTGGTCCGTGTATCCTGGTCCTTGTCCCGTGCCCGAATATTGCGCAGTGTTGTAGTACCATCCATCACCGGCATGACAATATCAAGACAGATAAGGTTGTAGCTGTTCCCTGCCACACCGGCGGCATCAATCATCTCCAGCGCCTGCTGACCGTTTTCAGCCTGGTCACAGTCGCCAAACTCTTCCATGTACGCAACCAGCATCAAACGCCCTATTTCATCATCATCAACAACCAAACTACGCATACAACCTCCACGAGAGCTTATAATCGTTCAATTTCTTCCAGTAGGGCATCGGCCAGTTCTGCCTCACTCACCTTGCGCACAATTTTTCCCTTACGAAAGATCAGTCCCTCACCTTTACCACCCGCCACGCCTACATCAGCCTCTCGCGCCTCACCAGGACCATTGACCGCGCAGCCCATAACCGCAACGGTAATCTGTTTGTCCACTGACTGGAGGCGACGTTCGACATCTTCGGCTACTCGTATCAGATTTATCTGGCAGCGACCGCAGGTGGGACAGGAAACAAAGTTTACTCCACGCTGACGCAACCCCAGTGATTTTAATATTTCATAGCCTACCCGTACCTCATCCACCGGATCACCGGTCAAGGAAACCCTCAAGGTATCGCCGATACCATCGTATAACAGAATTCCCAAGCCAACCGATGACTTGATCGTGCCGGAAAAGGTGGTGCCGGCCTCAGTAATGCCGATATGCAGGGGATAATCAACCTGCCTGGCCAGCAGCCGGTAGGCCTCAACCGTCTTCGGCACATCTGACGCCTTGAGTGAGACCTTGATTTCCCGGTAGTTCAAATCTTCCAGAATACGGATATGCCCGAGTGCAGATTCAACCATCGCTTCTGCGGTGGGGTGTCCGTACTTTTCTAACAGCTGTTTTTCAAGTGAACCGGCATTGACGCCGATCCGGATCGGCACCTTGCGCTCGGCAGCAGCCGTTACCACTTCCGCCACTTTCCAGTGTTCGCCGATGTTACCCGGATTAAGACGCAGACCGTCAATACCTCCACCAAGCACCCGTAAAGCCAGCTTGTAATCGAAATGGATATCGGCAATCACCGGAAGAGGACTCTGTGCCTTGATCTTCGCCAGCGCGTCAGCAGCATCGGCATCAGGTACGGCACAGCGAACAATCTCGCAGCCCACTGCAGTCAGAGACTGGATTTGTGCCAGAGTAGCGCTGATATCACGGGTATCAGTGGAACACATCGACTGAACAGCGCAGGGTGCGCCTCCGCCAACGGCCACCGGGCCTACATGAAGTTGTCGAGTTGTACGTGTCATAGGAACCGGATACTAATGGAACATTGACTGAATTGCAAGAATGGCTAACGTTTGTCCTGCGGCAGATGCACATACCAGTAAGCACCCGCCACAAACAACACCCCTCCAACGATGTTGCCGAGCGTAACCGGAAGGATATTCCCGACTAGAAAAGCGGTCCAGGTTAAAGAAGGTACCTGCAGGCCTGATTCGGCCTTAAGCAGCAAGCCTGCAGGAATAAAGTACATATTGGCAATAGAATGCTCAAAGCCGCTGGTAACAAAGGTCATAATAGGAACAAAGCATGAGAACAGCTTACCGGTTATGTCACGAGCAGCAACAGCCATAAACACTGCAAGACATACCAGCCAGTTGCACAGTATCCCCCGGATAAATGCAACCTGAAAGTCCAGTTGGCATTTTGCCGCGGCAATTGCAACTGCCTGTCGTGCAACCATACCGTTCTGCCAGAGTTGCGATTCATAGAGCAGCCAGGCCATGAACAATGATCCAAACAGATTACCGACCAGTACCAACCCCCAGTTTTCAAGCAGCTTCCCCCAGGATATTTCGCCATCCAGAAGAGAACTTACCAGGAGAGAATTGCCGGTGAACAGTTCTGCGCCGCAGACCACCACCAGCATCAATCCTACGGAAAAAGCAGCACCGCCAAGCAAACGGCTGATACCAAGGCCGGCGAAGGTAGCTACATCCTGAGTTACCACGGTTGAGAGCTGTGCTCCAAAGGCAATATACATGCCTGCCAGAAGCGAAAGCAGAAACGTGCGTCTGCGACACTGGGTCATCACCCGTTTGCCGTTCTGGATGATCACAGCAACGGTTTCGCCGGGCGTCAGGAAGAGCTTGGGCTCCATAGATTCTCCGGAAGAGTAATATGCTCAAAATCCAGCAGCAGTGCAGCCGGGATAAGGCTGTCCAACTCATTGTAGGGGCGTCCAAACAAACGCCTGGTAAACTCTCTGAAGAGTAACTGCTCCTGAGTGAACAGATCGTTAAAACCAAAACGTAATGCAACCATCCGTAACGGGTCTGTTGAGCAAAAGTTGAGACTGCACCATTCATCAAACAGCAGCTCACCACTGGTATCGACCATCGGGATCCCATTCAGCCTGCAGGTCATGGGACGACTGGCATACACGAGACATCCCCCGTCTTCACCCAGCAAAGGACACGGCGTTTCGTCCTCTTCAGGCATAACCAGATCCCATTCCGCTTCCGGATACTGGTTCAACAGGTAAGGCTGCGCGAAATCCGGCCATATCCGACGTATGCCGCTCAGCTGCTGACCTGCGGCATGCAGGACCTTTCTTTTTATTGCAGATTCCAGTTGATCAAAACCATCTCGCAGTAACCGTGCATCAAGCAGGGTTATATCGAACAGGCCGCGGCAACATGCAGAACAGCCTCGCTGGCAGGAAATCTCTTTACCTGCGACGAGGCTGCAATCAGCAAACCACGTATCCACTTCGGACAGAAGATCGCGATAACGAATCAGAAGGTCATTGACACCGCTCATTACATGTAGATCATGACCTTCAGGTTGGCACTGCCATCCTTATTGGTAAAAGGAATGGTAACCCCTTTACACTGGACATTCATGCTACCACCATCTTCAGGCGGCTCCGTAACCGTACGCAACTGACCTGACACCACCAACGGCAGTCCCATGGCCACATTGCCGTACTGGTCATGATATTTGGTCTTGAAGGCGCCGGCGATATTATTGATCAGCTCTCCAATGGCATCCCGGATTGAATCTTCATCAGGCTCTTCATCCATCAACATCTCACGTGCCACCAGCTGGGCCGTTGAACGGTCAGCGGCAACGATGATGTAACCGACGCGGTCACCGGCGACACCTATGATGCCGGTGACATCAGAGTCTACCGGCGTGACCTTGCGGTCTACGTGACCGGCAAACAGGTCTATATTCATATAACACTTAAACGTATCCTGCGTGGCCGTCATGACTGTAAACATTACCTCTTCAAAGCTAACTCCTGCCACTGTCGTACCCCCTTTTGTAACACTTTATTGTAATGCAAGCAGATAAGTAACCAATGCAGCAGCATCTTCAGGAGCAAGGTGGCCGGCAAAGGCAGGCATACCGCCAGGGCGTCCGGCCAGAATACTCTTTTCAATCGAAGACGGATCATTCCCGTATTTGAATCGGGAAGCTGTCAGATCAGGACCAACTCCTCCCCTGGCATGGGGGCCATGGCAGGCAGCGCAAAGTTCCCTGTACTGCTGTTGAGCCCGAGCCTTCACACTTGGTTGCTGCTTATTATTGGCAGCAGTACTCCGGGTTTGCTGCTCATAACATCCTGACAACACCAGTATCAGAAAGAGTGTGATGCCTGCTGATCGCAATTCAGATCGCCCTGCCGCTGACCTTGAACACAAAATCGTAGTTCAGTATATCTTCCCACTGGAATCCCTTTGCGGTTGAACGGGTATCATCACCTTCACCATACGGTTTTCCAGGAGTGAAGAACCAGTTCATGATCGCCTCACCCGAAGCACGGAATACTATCCAGTATTTTCCGGGAACCAGCTGATGCGGTTTATTGCCTTCCGGAGGAAAGGAAAAATCAACCCAGTAGTAACCAGGCTTGCGGGATATTTTTTCAAGATCCAGCAGGTTTGAGCGGATGCCTTGCATAATGTCAGGCTTACCGCCCTTGTCTTTCACCAGATCTATATAGACCGCTCCGTCGCCACCGAATTTGCGCATGGCCAGTGATATCTTCTCAAGCGTCATCCGGTCCTTGACCTGCATCGCCTGGGCATAGATGTGCTGAGAGGTAACATATTCGGAGGTCTCCCGCTCAAATACGCGGGTACCGGTGTCTCCCTTGACATTATAGAGGTTTACCAGCGTCGGGAATTCCATATTTCCAAAGGCCAGCGCCGTACCGGGGCGTGGCTTTTTATGAGCAGGCGCCACCACGGTCACCGGCGGCTTCGGTTCAACCTTTGGCGGCTTCGGCTCAACAATTTTTGGAGGTTTCGTCGTAATCTTGGGAGGTTGTTTTGGTTTTACCGGTTTTACCGGTTTGGCTTGTTCATCATCTGCTGCCTCGTCATCAGTAACAAAACGGGTTTCAGCCGGACCGGCCCCCGACCCTTGCGGCGGAAGAGAAGGCTTGGCAGATGCAACATCGGTCTTTGGATCAGGCCTGGTTGGTTTGACGGGTGGCGGTACGATCCGGCCTGTGTCAGGTGTATCTGAAGATGAAACACCTCCTGATGTTACAGCGTTGCTCAGGATATAGGGGCGTGGCGCATTGGCATAACGCTTCATCTTCAGTTTGATAGCATCAGAGGTATAACGGCCCTCAATCAACTCAGTATAGGCCGGCAGATAAGGCCCGCCCTTCCAGGTGTCATTAATATCACGGGAATCAAGTCCATGGGTCTGCTTGATATGGCGGGATGAAGTAAACTGCCGGGATTGCTGAGGATCGTAGGGCAGCCAGCCCAGATCAGGAAAAAAGACCTCCAGCCAGGCATGCCCTCCCTGTCCCATGCTCTGAACAATGGAGTTTTTTGCATCAATCGGCACCTTCCAGCTTTCCTTGAGGGTGATGCCGCCTACAATCCGGGCCGGAATACCGACACTACGCAGCATAGCGATACACAGATGGGCAAAGTTCTGACAGTTGCCGCTCCTGGTGGAAAGAGTATAGGTGGCATCATACTGGGGAGGGTTGAAGGTATACTTGATATTATCGGTGACCCAGTTGATGATGGAAGAAACCGCCTCATATTCGCTTTTTGCGTCAGTGGTCAACTGTCGGGCCAGTGCCTTGATTTCTGAAGAATCCTGCACCATCTCGGTATGTTGCAGATAAAGGGATTCCCTGCCGGCTGCGCTGCCAAGAGGGAAGCGGCTCTTGCTTTCAAGGGCGGTCAGTTGGGAATGAATTGATGTTGAATAGGTAAGGTTAACCCGGATATCCTGGCTGACATTCTCCCAGCTGACCCGTTGAAACTTGTTGCCAAAACGGTCAGTTTCAACGTTTGATCCGGTTGGTTGAGGGGTGATAGCTATATCAAGACCATTCACCCCCTGGCTGACGGTCTTGCTTGAAAACGTTGCCGGCAAGGCAAATTTGAAAGAGAAGCTGGATACGGTTCCCTTGTTAACCGCAAACTCCATTGACTGACGCATTGCGATGGAACCATCAAGATTGCCTTCCAGGATCAGGGTCTTTGCCATAGCAGCAGATGCTGTTAAGATGCTGCAGATGACAGCAAATGCAACAAAAACTGTCCTACGCATAGCTTCCTCCTGACAATGCAACAGCTTCATTACTCCCATTCGATGGTAGCAGGCGGTTTTTGCGATATATCGTAGACCACCCGGTTGACCCCTTTAACCTCGTTGATAATCCGTGAAGAGATGCTCCCCATAAGCTCATACGGCAACTTAACCCAGTCGGCAGTCATACCGTCCAGAGAATTTACCGCCCGCAACGCAATGGTGTAATCATAGGTACGGGCATCCCCCATAACGCCAACCGAACGTACCGGCAACAGTACCGCAAAGGATTGCCATATCTCGCGATACAGACCGGCCTTGCGGATTTCATCCAGTACAATTGCATCAGACTCCCGCAGTATCTCCAGCCGGTCAGCCGTGATTTCACCGATACAGCGAATTGCCAGACCAGGACCGGGAAACGGTTGACGATGAATCACTTCATCAGGCAGGCCAAGCTCTTTGCCCAACAGACGCACTTCATCCTTAAACAGTTCACGCACCGGTTCCAGCAGCTTCATCTGCATCCGCTCCGGCAGACCGCCCACGTTGTGATGACTCTTGATTACTGCTGAAGGTCCTTTGGTTGAGACAGACTCGATAACATCCGGATAGAGTGTGCCCTGAGCCAGCCACTCCACCGTTCCCATCTTTTTTGATTCATCCTCAAACAGGAAGATAAATTCATTGCCGATAATTTTACGTTTTTGCTCCGGATCAGTAATCCCCTTCAGTTTATCAAGGAAGCGGTCAGATGCATCAACGTAATCAAGATTAATTTTAAAGTGACGGGTAAAGAGATTAACAACCTTCTCTGCCTCCCCCTTGCGCAGCAGGCCGTTATTGACAAAGATGCACTGCAGCTGGTCACCGATCGCCTTGTGGATCAAAACCGCAACCACCGATGAATCAACCCCGCCTGACAAAGCACAGATTACCTTGCCCTTGCCAACCTTTTCACGGATAGAAGCTATTTCTGTTTCAATAAAGTTGGCCATGGTCCAGACCGGCTGGCAACCGCAGACTGTAAAGACAAAATTGCCAAGCATCTCAGACCCTTTGGGGGTATGCACCACCTCCGGATGAAACTGTACCGCGAAAAGTCTACGCTTCTCGTCCTTAATGGCTGCTGTCGGCGTGTTGTCCGTATGGGCAATGGAACAGAAACCACGGGGCATCTGTTCAATCTTGTCCCCGTGGGACATCCAGACTTCTTCCCTACCCGAAAGCCCGCCAAACAGGTCACTGGTATCATCAACAGACAGAACCGCCCGACCAAACTCTCTCTTCTCGGAGCGTTCCACCCTGCCTCCCAGCTGGCTGGTCATCAACTGCATGCCGTAGCAGATCCCCAGCACCGGCACTCCAAGGTCATAGATGCCTGCATCGGAATGCGGGGCATCAGCATCATACACACTGCTGGGACCGCCGGAGAGGATAATTCCCTGGGGCGCAAAGGCCCTGATCTTTTCAAGGCTCATCGTGTAGGGATGAATTTCGCAATAAACCGACTGCTCCCGGATACGCCGGGCAATCAGCTGGGTTACCTGGGAGCCAAAGTCGAGAATCAGGATTTTCTGGCTGTGAATATCAGTAGAACTCATAAGATTACTATCCTTAGCTTGCCCGATAGTTCGGAGCTTCCTTGGTTATGGTGACGTCATGCACGTGGGATTCCTTCAGACCGGCACCGGTAATCCGGATAAACCGTCCGTTTTTCTGCAACTCCTTGATGGTGGCACAGCCGGTATAGCCCATACCGGAACGCAAACCGCCCATCAACTGATGGATGTTGGCCGACAACGGTCCGCGTAACGGGACCATCCCTTCAATCCCTTCCGGAACCAGCTTTACATCATCACCCTCTTCCGACTGGAAGTAACGGTCCTTGCTGCCGTCTTTCATGGCGCCGATGGAGCCCATACCGCGATAACTCTTATAGGTACGCCCCTGATACAGAACCGTGTCGCCCGGGGATTCCTCGGTACCGGCAAACAGTGAACCGATCATGACAACATCGGCACCGGCCGTAATAGCCTTGGGAAGGTCGCCGGAAAACTTGATGCCGCCATCGGCAATCACCGGAATACCATGTTTGTGAGCGACACGGGCACAGTCCATGATAGCCGTAATCTGCGGCACGCCGACTCCGGCTACAACCCGGGTAGTACAGATTGAACCGGGTCCGATACCCACCTTGATGCCGTCAGCACCGGCCTTGATCAGAGCCTCGGCAGCAGCAGCTGTAGCAATGTTGCCGGCAATAATTTCTACACCCTGGAATGTAGCCTTGGCACGTATAACGGCCTCAATAACACCCTGGGAGTGTCCATGGGCCGTGTCGATCACAATTACATCCGCACCGGCCTTTATCAAGGCCTCCATCCGGGCCTCCATCTCGGCGGTCGGCCCAACTGCTGCCCCTACCCTCAGACGTCCCAGGCTGTCTTTGCACGAATTGGGATACTTTTTGACCTTTTCAATATCCTTGATAGTGATCAATCCCTTCAGGTTTCGATCATCGTCAACCACCAGCAGTTTTTCAACCCGGGTATGTTTCAGGTGCTCTTTGGCTTGTTCCAACGTGGTGCCCACCGGTACGGTCACCAGATTTTTCTTGGTCATGCAGGCGGAGATCGGTTGATCATAGTCTGTCTCGAAACGTAAATCACGGTTGGTAAGGATACCGACCAGCTTTCCGTTGGCCTTGGTGATCGGAACACCGGAAATACGATATCGTGACATCATTTCCAGGGCTTCGCTAACCTTCTGGGTTGGCCGCATGGTGATCGGATCAACGATCATGCCGGATTCACTCTTTTTTACCTTATCCACTTCATGGGCCTGGGCTTCAATGGAAAAATTCTTGTGTATGATGCCGATACCGCCTTCACGTGCCATGGCAATGGCTGCGCGGGATTCGGTAACCGTATCCATGGCAGCACTGACCAGCGGTATATTAAGCGGGATGTTGCGTGAAAGGCGCGTTGAGAGGTTCACGTCACGGGGCAGTACAAGGGAATGGGCCGGAACAAGCAGCACATCATCAAAGGTTAATCCTTCAGGAAGGTTTTCGAGCGGCATGGCTTTGCTACCTCGCGGTGATAAATTTTACAGACGTTAGTACAGCACGACGCTGAAGTCAAGAAGGTCTGATCTGCCGCAGGAAGGCACATTTGCCGGAAGGAATGCAGGGTACGTTTTTAGAGCTGGATTTCCTGCAGTTTACGAAGTTTTTTGTCTTCGTACATTGCCATGTCGGCAGCCCTGATCGCTTCCTGCAGCCGCGACGGACTTTCCGTTGTGGCGCATCCCAGAGAGAATCGCACTTTCAATCCCTGTTCAGACAGGAAACTGCCTTGCTCGAGCATCTGCTTTGCCCGCTCCATAATGGTGGCGAGCAGTTCTTCCCCAACCCCTTTCAATATGACCGCAAACTCATCCCCCCCTATCCGTGCAATGACATCGCCCGCCCGGAAAATTTCACGCAACAGGTCTGCTGCTGCCCGAATCAGGCCATCTCCAAAGTCATGGCCAAAGCAGTCATTGGCCTCTTTCAGGCCATCCAGGTCGGCAATAACAACAGATATCGGTGCAGACCGGCCTTTTTCAAGCTGCTCAACTTCTGCCTCAAAAAAGGCGCGGTTATACAGCTTGGTCATTTCGTCATGGGTACTCAGGTAGCGTAAACGGTCTTCCATTTCTCGACGTTTGGTCACATCCCGGGCAACATGAACAGAACCGACAAGATTTCCCTCACTGTCAAAGGTCGGGTTGACAGAAATATGGAAATAGCTGTTCATGTGCGGGATGAACACTTCAGTCTCATGGGGCTCATGATCGTTTAACAAGGCTGCGTGCGGACACCCTTCCGGCGGGTGGCTGGCACCATGAATAAGCTGAAAACAGGGGCCAATCAGACTGCCTGAACCTGATTCACCAATGTTCAAACGTTCACGGGTAGCCTTGTTGATATTGACCATCTGATGGGACTGATCCAGCACCATCACCATATCCGGAATGGTATCAAAGGTCTCACGCCATTGCACATTGGCCAGTTCCAGCGATTTACGGGCCTCGCGGCGCTCATCCTCCAGCTTTACCCGTCCCATGAAACTCCCCAGGCCACGGGCTGCAGTCATGATCATTGAAGTCTCGGCATCCGACCAAGGGCGCTCACGTTTCATGTCGCACAGACAGGCAAAGCCCCACAGTGCCCCATCTTCAAAAATAGGGGTCAACAGCATGGAACGCACCCGCATGGCATCCATGATATGCCGCTCATCTGCAGGAAAGGCCGAACGTGGACCTGAAATGGATTTTCCCTGTGAAAGCAGGCTGTGCCATCGCTCAACATAGGGCAGCTCAGGGAGGTCAGGATCGATACCATCCAGAAAACGCAGCACCATTTCACCGCCGGCAAAACCGCTGATCATTTCAAGTTCCAGACCGCCAACAACTGACGTCTGATAATGATACAGAAAAATCTTGTCCGCCTTGGCGGCCTTGACCATCTCTTGTAATGCAAAGTCAACAGCGTCCTGATTTGCATCGGCTGACAACAGATACTGGATAGCCATGTTGACGCCGGACAGGAGTCGTGACTGTTGTTCTTCAAGACGTCTGGCGCGTAATAACATCGCCTGTTGCTGCAGGGTGGCAAACAGCTTCTGCACATTTATCGGCTTGGTAAGATACCCTTCAAGCTGGAGATCAATTGCCTGCAACAGATGTTCGGAATCATCGTGAGAAGAGATAATGATGACCGGAACGGTAGGGCGTTTCAGCTTCACCTGCCTGGCAAGCTCAAGGCCATCAAGCCCCGGCATGGATATATCGGTCAGCACCAGGTCCGGAATCTTTTTTTTGAATAACTCAAGAGCGACCCTTCCGTTTTCTGCGGTATGGAGTTCACCGCAGACCGGAGTCAGCATACGCGCAATATGGGTACGGATACTTACATCGTCCTCTGCAAAAAGAATCGATATTTCGCGCAGCTCCAGTAATGAAGGGGCAGCTTCGTTTGTTTGATACACAGCCATCATTACTCCTGAATCATCAAAACAGCATCCCTGATAGTTTACAATACAATATGCCATACCGCTGTCAAGCGGCTACAACTGATCAATGCCGGTTTATGATGCCCGCAGAGCATCAACTATCTTCAGTCGGCCGGCCTGAAATGCCGGTATAACACCACCCAACAGCCCCATCACCAATGAAAAAATCATTGACTTCAAAATAATGGCTGGTGTCAGGGTAAACGAAAAAGCCAGTTCGGAAAACGTCTGCCAGTTCATGGTTGAGATCGTGATCAATTGCATGAACGAAGCAAGCACAATACCACTTATTCCGCCAATAGCTCCAAGAAAAACAGCTTCTGCCAAAAAAGCGAACAATATACTTACCCGCTGAAACCCCAGTGCCCGCAGCGTTCCGATCTCCGTCACCCTGTTGGAAACGGCGGCATACATGGTTATCAGCGCTCCGATAATTGCTCCGGCAGAAAAAATGATAGTCAATGAAAGTCCAAGGATACGAATGAACTTTGCCATCGCCTCAGACTGGTCACGATAGAATTGTGTTTCCCGGCGAACCTCGACCGTCAGGCGGGGATCTGTCTCTATCCGTTCTTTCATGGCCTGTAAATCTGCTCCTTCACGCAGCCGAAAGGTAACCGAAGAATACAGCGGACGACGGAAGGCCTGCATGATCTGATCAACATCACCCCATACTTCGGAACTGAAGCCGGTTGCACCGGCGTCAAATATCCCTACAATATGCCAGTCACGCAGCGCAAAGCGCAGCGTATCACCAAGACCGACACCACTGAAACGGCGGGCAATACTGTTGCCTGCCATAATTTCCAATGAACCGGACCTGGGTAATCGCCCTGCCACAATCCGCACCTGTGTCCGCATCTGGAGCGACTGGTGACTGACGCCTCTGATAATCACGTTAGACGGTTTATCGCTACCCTGTTTCATCAGGCCGATCGGCACCACCAACTCACGGGTTGCCAGCGGCATGCCGTTCCGGCCGACGGCCAGCTCCCTTTGCGTCTCAATAAGTGCAGCCTGCCCACGGTCAACACCACTTTGCATTTCCGAATTGGCCCCTTTGCGGGTAATGATTACATTCTGATCCGAGCCGGTTTCTACCAGTGTCTTTTCCAGGCCTGTTGACAGCATCATGATGGAGGCAAACACAAAGACTACAAGTCCCATGCCACCGGCCGTCAGGAAGGTGGTCAAACGTCGCGTCATCAGATTACGCCAGCTGTATAAAAGCAGCTTCCAGGTCATGGTCCCCAACTACTGTTCAGCTTCAGTTGCTGAGCCTTGCAGAACAGAATACGTTCGTGGCGAAAGGGCTTCATTTCCTTACGAACCAAGTCGCTGTCAAACATGCGCCTTAACATCGGCACCCTATATTTTCGTCATTTAAAAGGGTAGGACAGATTAAGCGGAAAAAATCAAGCAGGCAGCTGTTGAAACGGTTGGGCTGTTCAAGATTAACCAGATGGCCGGCATCATCGATGATCTCAAGTCGGCTGTTGCTGATCCCGGCTGCAATCATACGGGGATGTTCAAGAGCACAGGCCTTGTCCTGACCTGCACCGATCACCAGTGACGGCACTGTGATGGTTTCAAGCAGCACGGTGGCATCCTCCCGTTCCCTCATCGCAGACAAGCCGCCAGCCAGGCCACGGCTGCCGGTGGATACCATCCAGCCATAGACCTCTTCTGCAAGTTTAGGACGAAGCGCAACCGTATGGTCTGCAAACATGAGCGGATGAAAGCTGTCAGCCACCACCTGAGGTCCAAACCTGACTGCATCAGTTGCAAGCTGCAGCCGTCTGGCCCTGCCTGCTTCATCATCTGCTACAGATCGGGTTACGACAAAAACGGCTCCACACACCCTTTCAGGATAACGCTTCAGCAGATTAAAAAGCAGATAGCCCCCCATGGACATACCGACACATACAGCCTGGCTGATTTCAAGGTAATCAAGCAGAGCGGTCAGATCATCACTGAACAGCTCAATGCTGCAGGCACCATCAGGCTCGTCACTCTCTCCAAAACCACGCAGATCAGGCGCGATCACTCGGTAACCGGCCGCAACCAGATCTCCCAGCTGGGGTTTCCACATGCTCCGGTTAAGCGGGAAACCATGAATAAGCATAACTGCAGGACCTGTCCCGACATCGGTATAGGCAACATTAACCCCGTTCAGAAAAGCAGTTTGCGAGATCATGTAAACACACCTCCAGGTAAGTACTCGATGATATTACCCTATCCTTCTCAGACCGTCAGCAATCCTGATCCGCACCGCCCTCCAGGCAGGAAAGATACCGGCGACAGTTCCCACCAGAAGAGAAAAAACAAGGTCAAGCCAGAGGGTCTCGGGTTCAACAATAAACACCGGGAAAAACTGCCCAAGTTGAGCAGCAAAGGCCGCAGCAACAGGAAAGGTCAGCCCGACGCCGATACTGCAACCCATACAGGCAATCAGCAGCGATTCACCGAAGATCATCCCGGCAATATGCCACCATCCAAATCCCATGGTTTTAAAAATCGCATACTCACCGATTCTTTCCCTGGCTGTCATGGCCATGGTATTTGCTGCCACTGCCATGATGATTACAATCACTACATAGGAAACAATTTTGATGGCCGCAACAATAGCTTCCGTCATGGAAACAAAGGTCAATTGAAACGCTTTTTCAGTCTCGGTCAGGGTCTCGGCAAGCGAGTTTTTAAACAAGGCATCAACTGCCTGGGCAACCTGAACCGACTGAGTAGGGCTTTTCACTTCAACCAGAAAAATACCGGTCTGATCAGCACGACGAGACATCTGTTTTCTGATAGTTTCATTGAGATAATTCCAGTGAAAGAAGAACTGTCCCTCATCAGTGGAGGCCTCTTTGCCGTGATAGATGCCGCGCAGGTTAAACTCCCAGACTCCGGGAAAAATGGTTCCCTTTAGAATGATAGTATCTCCCGGTTTCCAGCCATGACGCGCTGCCAGCTTGTAGCCTGCCACACAACCTTTACGATCACGCAGAAAATCAGACAGGTGCTGCTCCGACAGAGTGAATTCAGGGTACATGGCCAGATACGAAGCAGGTTCTATGGCAAAATTAGGAAAAAAATTCTTCTCCGTAATATACACACCGCCAAACCAGTTGGCATAGGAGACGCTCTTTACACCTTCAACCTGACGAATCCGCTCCTTGTAAGAAATCGGCAGAGAGAAAACCAGCGATATGGCATTGCGTGTAATCAACCTGGTTGCGGAGGAGGCATTAACCCCGGCATACCAGGCCGACACCACAGTGCGCAACAAACCGAAGGAAAGGATGGCAATGGCTATGCCGGTGATGGTCAGCAGGGTACGCAGTTTATGACGGAATGCGTTGCGGAATAACAGCTTAAAGACAAACATGGGGTCACGTAGAAAAGAAAAACGGTTCGGGATCAGTGCCGCTGATCAGCACACCTTTGTCAAGATGCAGCAGTCGGGTGGCCCTTTGAGCGGCCCGTGGATCATGGGTTACCATGATGATTGTTTTACCGAAATCACGGTTCAACTGTTCCATCAGGTCGAGAATATCCTGGGCAGAAACACGATCCAGATCTCCGGTCGGTTCATCAGCCACCAATATGGCCGGATCGGTCACAATCGCCCGGGCAATCGCCACCCGCTGCTGTTGCCCCCCGGAAAGCTCGGAAGGCCGGTGTTCCATCCTGTCCGACAACCCCACGACAGCAAGTGCTGTTTCAACATGTTCACGCCGCTGCTGTCGCGACATGGAAGTCAAAAGCAGTGGCAGCTCAACATTTTCAAAGGCAGTAAGCACCGGGATCAGGTTGTAAAACTGGAAGATGAATCCCACATGGGAAGCACGCCAACGGGCAAGTCGTGCCTCAGGCATTCCGGCTATATCAACGCCGCCTACTTCGATGCTGCCACTGTCAACCCTGTCAATACCGGCAATAAGGTTCAACAGTGTACTTTTTCCGGAACCTGACGGGCCCATCAGGGTGACAAAATCTCCCTCGGCAATCTCAAGTGAAATATCCTCCAGCACCGGCACAGCCTGGCTGCCGCGAAAATAGGCTTTTTTCACCTGCTTGATGCTGACCAGCGGGTTGTTCATCGTTCCTGTACCGTTACCCTGCTGCCCTGCTTCAGCTTTCCCGACGGTTTCAATACCAGTTTTTCACCCTGCTTGATGCCGCCAACTTCAACGCTGTCACCCAAGGTTACCCCGATGCTTACCGGCACGATCTGTATACGACCATCAACAACCCTGTAGACCCTGGCATCTTTGCCCTGACCGACAACAGCGGCGGTATTGACGGCTATGCGCGGCTGTTGTTCAGCCTGCGTGACCTGGCGTGACAAAAAGGCAACCTTGGCACTCATTTCAGGAAGAACACGTTGATCCTGATCAATAAAACGAACCTTAACCATCACAGACGCCTTACTGCGATCAGCCGTGGGAACGATCGTATGGACCACAGCACGAAACCTGACACCCGGCAGCGCGTCCAGGACAACTTCACACGGCTGTCCGGTTTTTACCTGGGCCAGATTTGATTCAGCAACATCCGCCTCCACCTCAAGTGAATCAAGGTCGGCAATGGTAACCACGGCTGCTTTGGCATTTGATGCTGCACCGAGCGGAGTGATGATATCGCCGATATCGGCATTCTTCGTCAGGACTACCCCATTAAAAGGGGCCTTGATAAACGAGTAGTCAAGCGCGATTTCAGCACCTCGTCGGGTTGCTTCTGCGGCAAGCAGCGATGCGTCTGAACCTTTGACAGCTGCCACTGCCCGTCTATAGCGGGCTTCAGCGGCATCATAGTCCGCCTTGGCAACAATCCCCTGCTTCAGCAGCTCTTTCTGGCGCTCAAAGGCTCCGGTTGCGTCAGCACGCTCTGCCCTCGCCTGCTCAACTGCACTGACAGCCACCTGCACAGCTGAACGGGCATGTTCAAGTGATGCGGCCAAATCACTATTTTCAAGACGCGCCACGATCTCACCGGCTTTTACGCGACTCCCCTCCTCTACCCCAAGCCATTCAAGCCGTCCTGTTGTCTTTGCTGCTACGGCAGCCTTGCGTCTCGCCACCACATACCCGCTGGCATTCAGAAGCGTAAAACCCCGGGAAGGATACACCTGACTTACACTGACGACCTCAACATTGGTTGCCCTTCCTTGTATGAACACAACAAGCAACAGAACAAAAAACAATACCGTTGCAGCAGCAATAATCAACCGGAAACGATTGTTTTTTGTCGGCGCCAATGCCGTTGCTCCCTTTTCAATTTTTAATTTTTCTATGAGCTGTGTCATTGCAGGTACCTTACTGGGTTTCGGGCATAAAAAAAGGCAGATGCGAAGAATCGCAAATGCCTTGTTTCACAGTTGCAAGGCATCTTACGCATCTTACAATTTATCCATACCTGGTGGCGGCGGCAGTACCGTGATGACTACCGCCAAAACCGGGCAGCAACTGTAGAAGAAAAGTCTTGTTAACAGATCAGATCAGGCTTGCGTTGCCAGTTGTTTTTCTGGCCGTGTTCCCAGAAAATCTTTGCAATCGCTGCTAACGGAATCGCCAGCACAACCCCCCATATCCCGATCACCTCACCGAGAAAAAGGATCAGAAAGATGGTCAGCAAGGGATGCAGATGCATGCTTCCCTTGTAGATATACGGTTTGATGATGTACCCCTCAACACAGTGAATCAGGCTGTAGGCACCGATAATCTGCAGCACGGTTACCGTCCCCATACCATCGGCATAAGCAAAAAAGATCGGCAACAGGATCGCTATGAAGGTACCTATATAGGGGATAACCGTAAGGATGCCGGCTATCAGAGCACTGACAAACGAATATTTCACGCCGATCCAGAGCAAGGCAGGATAGGTCAGGACAAACACGACGCCGACAATGATAACCTGACCCAACAGGAACAGGCGCATGCTTGCATCAACCTCTCTGCCGACTTCAGACAGCTCTGATCTGTATTGGGCCGGTACCATCTCAAGGATAGATCTCACCAGTTCTTTGCGGTAGTAAAGCATCAGAAACGCCACAATCGGTATGATCACAAGGTGAAACAGGCTCACGCCAATGGTGCTGGCCCTGGTTGCCAGAAGTATCCCCATTTCCGTATGTTGGGGAATATCGGTCAGGCTTGCTGCGGTCTCCTGGGGTAGTCCGATAGAAACCAGATAGTCCTGAATTGACTGCAGGAACTGTTGCAACTTGGCCAGGTAGATCGGTGCTGCAGCCCTGAGCGTGTTCAATTTTGCCAGCAGCATGACGGTGGCAAATTTGAGGAGCAGCCACCCCAAGGCAAACAACCAGACAAAGACCAGTGATACGGCGGCTATTGATGGAACTTTTCTGTTTTCGAGCAGACGGACAACCGGTGCTACCAGATAGGCGATAATACCTGCCATCAGGAAATTGGAGACCGTATGACGGCCCAGCGACAGGATGTAACCGCTAACCAGCACCAGGGCTACCGTAAGAAGTATCAATCTGAGTTTGCGTGACAACGTACCTTGCTCCTGTCTACAAAAATAGGTTGGTATCGCCTGCTGCCCTTAAGACCACAGGGCATCCGCCAAACCGGACCTGCGTCCGGTGGTGCGTGTAACGGCAGCAGTAAAGGCGTTCCGGTTTCCCCGGATATCAACCTGTTGCCGTGCCCTGGTGATACCGGTATAAATCAATTCACGGGTTAGCGGTGCAGCATCATGATCCGGCAACACCATCAACACCCTTTCAAACTCGCTGCCCTGGCTCTTGTGAATCGTCATGGCGTAAACGGTCTGATGCTCCGGCAGACGAACCGGTGAAACACTCTTCAGACCGCCGTCACTCACGGGAAAGAACACACGCGGCTGCCCGTCCGCATCAGGAAACACCATACCCACATCACCGTTAAAGAGTTTCATGCCATAGTCATTGGCAGTGACAAGGATCGGACGCCCCCTGTACCAACGGTTACGCGGATCAATCAGGCCATGTTCGGCAAGCAACTCCTCTATCATGGTCGTGAGCCCGGCCACACCGAAAGCCCCCTCACGCAGCGCACAGAGAACCCTGAACGAATCAAAGCGCAGCAGCGCATCCTCCACCGTGCCGGCTGCGAGATAGTAACGATAGCCTGCTACGATCTCGGATGCAAGGGAAGGTTTCAGCGCACCCACTGCCGGCAGATCATGCCAGGTAATGCCTTCGACAGCCTGATCATCAAGAACCGCCAGAGCCAGCTCACAATCACCCCCATTGATGGCTCGGGCCAGTATACCGATCCGGCTTGATGCCTCAAAACGGTAATTTTTCTTCAATACAACCAGCGTATCAACCAGCGGCACAGACGATACACCGACCGCGTTCTCCGGGATCACGCTACCGGTCACACGTTCAGCCAGTGCCCGGAATTCCGGTGAAAACGGTTCAGCCCTGCCGGTACCGCAGAGGTCTCCCAGCACAGCTCCGGCCTCCACTGATGCAAGCTGATCACGGTCTCCCAGCAGGATCAGACGCGCATCCGGTTTCAAAGCGGTTGCCAATTTGGCCATCAACGGCAGATCCACCATTGAGGACTCATCAATCACCACCAGATCGAACGGCAGCGGATTGTCTGAACTATAGCGGAATCGTGTTGAACCGCTGACAAATCCCAGCAGACGATGAATGGTTGTGACAGCAGTCGGTATCTTTTGTCTGACCTGTTCAGAACAGGGCAGCTGTGCCTTCATGCCGGCGATTGACTCCTTGAGCCGTGCCGCAGCCTTACCGGTTGGCGCAGCAAGGGCGATCCGCAGTTGTCTGTCCGGATACTGCTCAAGCAGCAAGGCAAGGATTTTTACAACCGTTGAGGTCTTTCCGGTACCGGGCCCCCCGGAAATCACCGTTAATCGTTTGCGTACTGCAGCCAGTGCCGCAACCGCCTGCCAGTCTGTTTCCGTCCGGGTCTGTCCTGGAAACAGCCGAACCATTCCTTCACGCAGCGTCTGTTCACAGACCGGTACCAGATCCCGCACCATTCCCAGCACCACCTGCGCCAGATTCTGTTCGTAACTCCAGTAACGATACAGATACAGACGCCCTGCATCGTCCAGCACCAATGGACAGAAACCACCCGGCGCCGCTACTGTCGGCAGTCCGCGCAGCAGGCCGATCAACGCTGCCGTGTCAGGCAGACTGCCTGTTTTGCCATCCGTCAGCACTACCTCGGCACCGGCAACAGCCGCCAGATCAAGACAGATATGCCCTTGTCCGGTTGCATAGCTCAGCAGTGCCGTGGCAAACCAGAGTTCAGGGGCCTGACACCCGGATTCCCGGCAGATAAAATCTGCAAAGTGTCGGTCTATGGACCGCAGTTCAAGCTTCATGGCTGCTCCCCCTCGCATGCCAGCAGACAAGAGGTCAGATCTTCTATCAGTCCGGCCGGGGGAAGATCCCTGAATATGCCGTACTGTTCCGGTTGCTGGGCATCCATGCCGCGCACAAACAGGTAAAACACCCCGCCGAAATGATCCGTATAGCTATAGTTTCTGATCCGTAGTGCAAGGTAGCGGTTGAGAGCCACCGTATACAGCAGGTACTGGAGCGGATACAGGTTGCGTTCCATCTCAAGCCTGATCGCCTGCTGATGGTAGGACTCAATGCAGCTGCCCAGATGATTGGATTTCCAGTCAAGTAGGTAGTAGCGCCCTTCATGCTCACAGACCATATCCATGAAGCCCCTGACCATGCCGCGTACCGGCCTGAACTGCAGCGCAGCCAGGACAGCCTCAAGGTTGACGGCCTGACAACTGCCGATATGCTGCTGAAGGGTACGTCTCAGAGTATCGGCAGTAATAAAATAAAGCGGAAAGAAAAACTCAAGCTCAGCCAACCAGCTTCCCTTTTTCAGGTCAGACAGGGTGAAGCTGCTGCCGCCGACCGGCAGCGGTGTGTTGACGACGTTGTGTACCATGGCAGTCACACAGGGCAACCAGGCTGCGTCAAATCCGTACTGTGCCAGACACCTGCCCGCTATGGTTTCAATTGACTGACGAGAACAGGCACTAAAATCAAGTTCCTCAAAGATGGCATGCATGAAGATACCGGCCTGGGCGCCTTTGGGAAAGTTAAAGATGGTCATGCCGCCGGAACCGTCATCCATCTGCCGGCGCACGATACTATCAGCAGCTGAACCGGTTTCGTCACGGTCAGGCAATTCAGCGGTCCAGCTGTCATGGGCGGCAAATGAGGTAAAACTGGAGACACGCCAGTCATGCCGGATTGTCCCCTGAAACAACCTGCTGCTGAATGTCACGTTGGAGTCTTCAGCCTGCTGCCAGGGTTGTGCTGCAGGAAGCTGATCAGCAGCAGGCTGTGGGATGACTGTAACAGCAGCAGACCCGGCAGCCAACTCCTCCAGCTGCTGATGCAGCTCCCGGTCTGAAAGCCCCTGATACTCCGTTGCCAACGCTGCTACCAGATCTTTCCCTGCTGTCCGTGTCGCCTGCGATGCATGCAGCAGATAGGAGATCGGTGATGTTTCCGGGCTGCTTTTGTCAGATGAGCTGGTCACCTTGCCGGTATAGAGATAGCAGCGGAACCGTGCCCGCGTAACAGCCACATACAGCAGGCGGAGGCTCTCGGCAAGCTGCTCTTTCCGGGCTGTCCGATGATGCTCTTCAAAATCAGGAGAACCGTAATCCTTGATCATCTTGTAACCATCGTGGAAGGTTATCGGACCATTCTGTTCGATCAACCCTCCCCACAGAAACGGGCAGAAGACAACCGGATATTCAAGCCCTTTGCTGACATGTACGGTAACAATCCTGACCGCCTGCTCATCTGTTTCCAACCGTATTTCATGTTCTTCAGATGCCTCGACTGAACTGACCTGTTCGCTGAACCAGCTCACCAGCCCATCCAGCCCGATCCCCCGTTCATGGGTCTTGGCATGGATCACCTCCAGACAGTGCAGGAGGTTGGTCATCCGCCGATTACCGTCCCGATACCTGAGCAGGCGCCCCCTGATCGATTCCTTGGCAAGGAGCTGGCGCATCATGACCATAAACCCTTTATCACGCCACAGCTGATGGTAATCACGAAAGGCGGTCAGGCGCTGTTCCCATGCCTGTTCATCCTCAAGCAGCTCAGCAATGTCACTGCCTGTCCAGCCAAGCAGATCCGTCACCAGCGCTGCCCGGACAGACGGCTCGTTACCCGGCTGTTGCAGGGCCCGCAGCAGCAGGCAAAGCTCACGGGCCTGATCAGTCTCAAAAATGGTCATGGCGCTGCGCAGGACACTGGGGATGCGCAGCTCTGAGAGGG
Organism: uncultured Geobacter sp.; assembly: GCA_964582605.1. Classification (GTDB taxonomy): domain Bacteria; phylum Desulfobacterota; class Desulfuromonadia; order Geobacterales; family Pseudopelobacteraceae; genus Trichlorobacter. Next base: position 24,437 of record CAZOTC010000003.1, read on the forward strand.
CGTCCCGGATAGCAGCTGCCTGGCGGTGACTTCTAACAATCACGGCACAATCCCCCGGCCGCACCGGTTGATCTCCGATCAGTGCCTGTCCGACTACCCCTTCATGCAGGAGCCGTGAAAGTTCCGTTGCTACGAGACGGGGCACCAGCCTGGTGGCAGCGGTAACATTCAGCCCCTCAGACGGCATCTGGCAGATCTGCAGAGGGGCGGTTGTGCCGGAGCTGTCAGTCAGCGTTGCATCGGCATCCTTGCCTGCCTGCAGCGGATGATAGGCGATCTGCTCATAGACAAACGGCTTTTTCTCTTCTGTAAACAGGGTGTTGAAGGCAGCCAGAAGATCAGGGGTTGAACGCCAGTTACGGGTCAGGGTAAAGCGCCTGTCTTCCGGTACATCGGCAGCAGCCTGCATGTAGGCAAAGATATCAGCCCCTCTGAAACTGTAGATCGCCTGTTTGGGATCACCGATCAGAAACAGCGGCGCAGCGGTGCCTGCATAAATCTTTTTAAAAATATGGTACTGGACCGGATCGGTGTCCTGAAACTCATCGATCAGTGCTGCCTGATAGGTCGTACGCAGTCTGGTCCCGCAGTAAGTTCCGCTGTCACTGCAGAGCGAATGGAAAAGGTCATTCAGCAGATCATCAAAAAAACGGATATTTTTCTGCTGCTTGCGCAGCGGCAGCTGTTCGTTGCAATAGGCGATCAACTGACCGAGAAAGGCACGCATACGCCCCTGTGTCTTCTGCTGCAGCTCCTCACACAACTCAAAAAACAGGTGCTCAGGTGCTGTGCCGGTCGGTGTTGTCCCTTTGATTATCCCGGTTTTACAGAACTTGCTGAACCCATCCGGCAGGGCATAGGGGGTATTTCCCGCTGCAAAACGGTCCATCTGTTCAAAGAGCAGCGGCAACAGATCAGCACGGTAGGCTTTCTCTGATCTGGAGAGCCCCTTGTCCAGACTGATCAGCGTCATAATTTCCTGACGTTTGTCGCACCAGGTCTGCTGAACCTTAGTAAAGGCGGCTGCACAGTCTGCATCCAATCCGGCAATCTGATCAGAATGAAAGACCGGGATGATATTCAGATGGGGATTGCCCACCATTCCGGCAACAAAACTCTTGAGAGAATCAACTGAACACCTGTTCTTCAGGACCAAATCGAGCAGCTGCCCGTTTTTGCCAAAGAATGATCGCCGCCAGAAATCATCGACCACCTCCTGCAGTAATCCGGCCTGATTGGTAACCAGACCGGTGTCGTAGCGTGAGCCGCTTTCAAAGGCATGCTCCTGCAGGGCCCGCAGGCAAAAACCGTGGATGGTAAAGATGGAGGCGGTATCAAAGGAGACAAGGGCACGGTTCAGGATATCGCGAACTCTGGAACGATCCTCCCACAATCCGTTGCTGTTATTGCAAAGGGCCTTAAGCAGCGGGTCTGCCGTCTCACCCTCGTTAATCACCTCAAGGGCCTCGCGGATACGGTTTCTGATCCTGCCCCGCAGTTCTTTGGTAGCTGCTTCAGTATAGGTCACCACCAGGATCTGACCCGGTGCAAGATCCCGTTCCACCAGCAGCCGCAGATAGAGCAGGGCAATGGCATAGGTTTTGCCGGTTCCTGCACTGGCCTCGATCAGATGCATACCGGACAGCGGTACCTGCAGATGTTCAAGTTCGGTCATAGTTTCACCTGCTTCCGGTACTGAAGCATCGGCACCAGTAACAGCCGGGCGATTCGGTCAAACTCTTCGTCAAACGGTTCCTGCTTGCCAAAACAGAGCCTGAAATAGCGGTCATTTCCTTCACCGGGATAATCGTTGTATCCGTCCTGCCATTTTGCACAGGCCTTACTGATATCCCAAGGGTTCTTCGCGGTTGCGTAGGCCAGGGCCGATTCAGGAAAAAACGGCAGCGGCCTGGTCAGGCCCAGCCAATACAGCTCAGAAAGTTGCTGCAGGATTTCGGCAGCAGCAGCAACCGGCTCAAACAGCACCGCTTTGTCACTCATGATCAGCATGGTACAGCAGGGGTACCCTTCTCCCTGTACTGCGTTCAGCACCAGATGCTCAACCCAGGCCTTCAGCTGATCCTTTGCCTTCAGCTTTGCACAGCGATAACGGAGCAACCGGTCAGGCCAGATCCGGTTAAGGCGGCCATGGACCTTGAAACCATCAAGATCAACAGCTGCATCAAGATGCGGCAGAGGGCCGGCAGCACCGACCGCACCGACGACTTTCTGTGCAACGGTACGGGCGTCGGCAACAAGCCGCGCAAACAGCAGCTCACCATGTCGGGCCGGAGGAAGGAGGCCGCGGCTCTGCACACCGGCAAGCAACGGTTCAACCGCTTCCCCCTGCAGAATAGTTTCAAGGATCTCCGAGGTAAGTGTATATGCCGCAAGCCCCGTTGCATCAAACGGTTCCCGTTCTTCAAGTGGCGCAATCAGAGGCTCAAGACGTATCCCCAGCCTGTTTTCAAGGAAAAACTGTGCCGGATTGGCAATAAACCGGATCAGCCGCGCCAGAGGAATATCACGCCATTCATCAGACGCCTCCGGCATCGGCTGCGGCATAAACACCTGCTGGTGTTCAATACCGCTGCACTGTTCAATCAACGCGGCACAGTTTTCCTCCGAGTAACTGAACAGCGAAGAACCGGGTGTAAAATAATGCCTGCTGAAGGCCTGCAGACGGTGCCTGACAACCAGCTGCTGTTCCAGGCTGCAGCCGTCTTCACTGCAGTAGCTGCGCTGTACGGCATCCAGCAGTTCGCTCACCAGCACTGAAGGCGGTATCTCGCTGTTGTCCCTGATACTTTGCCCGACATAGCTCAGATACAGGACTGATCGGGCGGAAAGGATCGTCTCCAGAAACAGGTAGCGGTCTTCATCACGCAGGGACCGGTCTCCCCTGCGGGGATGGCGTGCAATCAGGTCAAAACCGGGGGCCACACTCTGACGGGGAAAGGCGCCATCATTCATACCGATCATGGCGATCACCCTGAACGGGATGCTCCTCAAGGGCAGCATGGCACAGAAGGTTATCCCCCCGGTCATAAAACCAAGCCCTTTTTCTTCCTGTTCAAGCGCGGAGGTCAGCCAGCTGCGGACCACGGCAAAGGGCAGGTCATCATCGCATCCAGACTGCTGTTCCAGATCAGCCATAGTCTCAAGAATGGCTGCAATAGCGGCCAGCTCCCGGGCCGTTTCATCATCTGCAGCAATAAAATCAGCCAGAAGCGTACGCAGGAGGCGGCACCAGCCGGACAGTGAACGCGGTCGAGCAAATTCGGCAACTGTGCGCTCGATCCGGTTCACAAAATCAATCAGCTTGCCCAACAGCTGAACCGATCCGCCTTCCATGGCATCATAGGGCTGCACCCCATGGAACAGACAGCCCTTCCGGTCGGACATGGCATACCCCAGCAGCAGACGGTCCAGACCGGCACGCCACGAATGTGAACGATACCCGGGCAGGCCGTGCCTGATCCGGTCATGCTCATCCATTCCCCAGTGGATCGAGGTCCTCTCAAGCCATTCCCTGATGGTTGCAAGATCATCTTCCTCAAACTCAAAACAGCGCAATACCGGTTTGATCGACAGGATATCCAGTAACTGAACCACACTCAAACGACTGTCAGGCAGAGCCAGTAACTGCAGCAGGGCAGAAGCGACAACCCCCTCGCTGGCCAGTCGCCGGTCTGCAACAGAGAAGGGGAGCTTTGTTCCGGCGTGTTGCACACCGCCAAAAACTGCGGTGATGTAGGGAGCATAGGACTCTATATCAGGAGTCATCACCAGAATATCGCGGGGTTCAAGACCCGGTTCACGCTCCAGTAACGCAAGCAGTTGATCATGCAGAACCTCCACCTCCCGCATCGGACTATGGCAGGAATGGATCTGAAGCGAGGAATCATCCCTACTGACCGGCTTCCTTCCCCTCCCCTCTTCGGCTCCGGTCAGATTCAGGATATCCGACTGAAGCAGCTGCAACAGGCTGGAACAGGCCGGTTCCTGATAGAGATCCTCTTCCCGCTGCGCCAGATTGCCGAGTTCAAGGGTCATATCGGAAAAATCACGACCAAGCCTGCCAAGGGATGCCAGCAACGGATTCCCTTCAAAACGGAGTTCCCGCTGTTCCGGGGCAAGTCGCGCACTGGCCTTTGGGCTGACGATATCGGACCAGTATTCACGGGTAGGGCTCAGCAGAAAGAGATTAACCTCGGTGACGGCAGCAACAGCAGCAATGATTTCAAGGTGGTAGGCCGGCAGATAGGAGATACCGAACAACGCTATCCGCTCCGGCAGCGCACACTGCTCCGGCGGACAGGAAGGGGCAAGTGTGCAGAACAGCTGCTTGAGCCGACCGCGATGAAACCCCTTGCCACGCCGTGAAAGTTCCTGCCAGAGTGCTGCCTGCCAGGCCTCATCCTGTTCCGCACCACTCCCCTGCCGTTCCCATCGCTCCAGCAGATCCGGACGGTACAGTGTGTACTGATCAAAGGTGTCGGCAATCTTTTGCGCAAGCTGAAACCGCTTCAACTCATCCCGGTCATCCGCAAGATAGTGCCGCAACGGTTTGCATGACTCCTGTTCAGCATAATCCGGCAGTATGTTATAGATCTGCCAGGTCATGACAGCAGGCGCAAAACCGTCACCAACAGGAACATCAGGCACAACACGCTGAAATAGTTGATAGATCAGTGCATTGGGAAAAGGATAACGGCAATTTGCCCAGACGCCGAAGCGGGCAGCAAGCTCCATTGCCAGCCAGCGCTGCATCCCCTTGCTCTGCATGACGATCAGTTCCGGTGTAAAGGGAGAGTCAAGCGGCTGCTTCAGGATGGCTGCAAGAGCGTCAACCAGATTTTCGATCCTGTTGCTGGTATGGATAGTAAGCGGCATGATGTTCTTTCAGCAGTAAATATGCCCGCATCTGTACGGCGTTCAACTGGGCTTTGCATAGTTGTAGCGCATCAACCATGCAACGTCAAACCGCTTCATAGTGCCGGCTGAAATAGGGCAGCTGCTGGACTATTTGGAGTTGACCGGTACCATGACAAAGCCGGAACACAAATGCCAAGACACTGAAACGACTATGGTTTTTACAGCCAGTCATTTGGCATGTTTGCTGCTCAGTTGTTCATCATGAACATCTACCTCAAAGGAGGAAAGCGATCATGAAAAAATCTGTTTCCACAATTGTCGGACTCGTATTCATGGGCAGTATACTTTCAACTTCAGCCTATGCAGGAGATCAGCGCGGCAGAGGATGTGATTCAATCAGAATTCCGCTGGCCATTCTTTCAACTGTTGCAACCGTCGTGAGTATTACCCAGCAACCGCCCAGGCAGATCCATTCTATGCAGCCTGAACAGCATCATACCGTTATCATCCGTGAACCACAGCGTCAGCAGCACCATCACACGTTTGACCGCGGGCATCAACATCGTTATCACAAAAGAGACTACGCCTATGATGTACCAAGACACAGAAGCTATCGGAATATGTAACAGCATTTGATCGTGCGCGTGAAGAATATCCGCAGATAGATCCGGATGTGAGATGAGAGCCCCTGAAACCATCCCGGTGGAGATTTCAGGGGCTTTTGATGAGGAATACGACTACTTCTGAACGTCCAGCAGCTCTACATCAAACAACAGTGTGGCATTGGGAGGTATCACACCTCCGGCCCCTCTGGCACCATAGCCAAGATTGGCAGGAATAATCAGCTTTCGCTTGCCGCCGACCTTCATACCCATGACACCTTCATCCCAGCCCTTAATTACCTGACCTACCCCGATCACGAAGCTGAACGGCTGCTTGCGATCAACGGAACTGTCAAATTTTGTGCCGTTTTCCAGTGTGCCGGTATAATGTACCTTGACCTGCTTGCCCCGCACCGGGGAAGCCCCTTTGCCAACTACCAGGTCAGTATATTTCAGGCCTGATTCTGTTGTCGTCATCTTGTTTACCTTCGCTGTTTCAGCGGCATATACCGGTATCATACTCAGAATTGTCAGCATAACTGCTGTCACCAGTTTCATCACTACATGCATCAGGGAACCGCCTTCCTATTTTTTCTTGGCCTTTGCAGGAGCCGGCTTTGCAGCTGCCTTTGGCTTTGCTTTACAGGCTGCTTTGCCTGCATCAAGATCTTTCAGGGCCTTGCCGGCGGTAAACTTGCCGACCCGTTTGGCAGCAATCTTTAACGGCTTTCCGGTCTGCGGGTTCCGGCCGGTGCGCGCTGCCCGTTTGGATGCTGAAAAGGTTCCAAATCCGATCAGCGAGATCTTCCCATCGTTCACCAGTTCAGTAGTAACCGTACATTGGAATGCGGCCAGTGCAGCTTCTGCCTGTGCCTTGGTGATTTTTGCTTTCTCAGCAATCTTGGCTACGAGTTCCGCTTTTGTCATAAGCCCTCCAAAGGTTAAATGTACTGCCTGTATAGAGCGTTAACCATCAAATGTCCAGCCGGAACTGCAGCGCATGGGTTTCCAGAGCTGCCTTATTTGAGCAGATGACCGGCAAGGACCTTTTGTACCTCGTAGACATTCACATCCTTGGTAAAACTCTTCTCAATCGGAATCGTTTCACTGCCGACCCAGAGCTTGAGTTCGGCGTTCAGGTCAAAGCTTCCGCCTGTCTGCACACTGAACTTCATAATCTTTGCATACGGTATTGACAGATATTCGATCTGTCTGCCGGAAATACCTTGCACCTCAACAAGAATCAGGCGTTTGTTCGTAAACAGAAACGTGTCCCGCGCAACCACGTAACCGGCTTCGATGATCTCGCCATCAACAAGAAGCTGGCTGAATTCAGTATTGAATTTCCTGGTTTCAACTGAAACCGTATTTTTTGCATCACCTGAAAAAAGTCCCATACTTCCTCCTCCTCTGCATGCAACACCTGCCGGATATCAAGCCGGCTTACCATCTGTAACGTAATGGGCAGGCACCCTGATACACTGGGCCAGCACCAGCGAGACAGCTCCCAGTACAGCCCCCATAATAAAGGGAATCCGGTAGTCAATCATCCAGAGATAACCGCCCAACGCCGGTAGGAAAACAGCGGCAATATGATTGATGGTGAACCCTACTGCCGAAGTAGGAGCAATATCTTCCGGAGCCGCAATCTTTTGAAAGTAGGTACGGATCGCCACGGAAAAATTGAACAGGATATAATCCAGAATGTACATGCCTGCCACTACCCATTTTGATGAGGCATAGGCATAGCTAAGAAAAACCATGATCACCCCCAGGTACTCCAACGTACAGAGGGTACGCTCACCATAGGCATTGATGGCTCTGCCGATCATCGGGTTGATGATCCAGTTGATCAGGTTGTTGATAATGAACAGCAGGGTAATGGTTTGGATTGAGAAGTGAAACACCTTTACCATCAGGAACATGGAAAAAACCATATAGATCTGGCGCCGTGCACCGGACATAAAGGTCAGCAGGTAGTACAGCCAGTAGCGGCGTTTCAGGAACATCCGCAACTTCTGGGGCGGTATATCGCTATGAGTAGGGTCCTGAAAAAACGCCCAGAGCCCGGCCAGACATACCACACCACCGATCACCAGAAACATCCCGGTGTACCCCATCACAAACCCCAGACACCAGATCACAGCTGCAGAGATAATACTGGTAATGGCAGCCAGACTGCGAAGCCTGCCCATGACCAGAGGTGACTGGTGCGTTGAAAAATACTGCAGGGTCAAGGATTGGTTGACGGTCTCATAGTAGTGAAAACCGAAACTCATCAGCAGGGTGGTACACGCAACCCCGGTAAAGGTAGGGAACAGCCCGGTCAGACCGACACCGAATCCCAGCAGGATGATGGAGAGTGCGGCCAGACGGTGTTCCCGGATAACCAGCATGACATAGATGGCTGTCAGCGCAAGGAAGCCGGGAACTTCACGGATCGACTGGGTCAGACCGACCTGAAAGCCTTCCAGCTGCACGGTTTCCACGGCAAAGTTGTTAAACAGGATGGTGTAGCCCTGCATGCCAACCATGGAGGCTGCAGTCAGCACTGCCAAAAAACGGAACATCGGCTGATTGACTGCGGTCAGCATAAACGGCTTGCCA
>CAZOTC010000004.1:0-32208 GCA_964582605.1 uncultured Geobacter sp.
CAAAAAGGATAGCGGTATGCCTGCTATGCCGGGCGGCATGGGCGGCATGGGCGGTATGGGCGGCATGGATTACTAAACAACAGGAGCCGTGGTCAAGAGACCAGGGCCATGAACGGCATCAAAACAAACCGGGCGGAGAGACCTTCGCCCGGTTTGTTTATTCCGGAGCTTGATCTGTTGATAACCATCTGTTTATGCTGGACAAGGCTACGAATGCTAAGGTACATAGTTGAAATTAATTTTACCATCTGCAGGAGGTTTAATGTCACAGCTCGCGGCCGTCAGTTTCGACGCCGATGCCATCCGGGTAGTAAAGGCCGGCCTGACACGGGGAAGCCTTACGTTCGAGCGTTCATTAACCCTTACCGATGAAGAGTTTGAGGAATTTCTCAGACTTGACAACAGCTCCGGCTACCTTGTCTCGGCAAATCCGCCTGACGCCATCTACGAAACCATCACTATTCCTCCTGTTGAACCTAAACTTACCGGGCGTATTGTCCAGACCGAGCTGAAGCGACTCCACCCCGAATTAGGACCGTTCATAGCCGCCCACCGGGTCATCGGCGATATCGTACAGGACGGCAGAACCATTCGTCGTATTGCCTGCTGTATTGTCCAGCAAGATCTCGTCAGTTCTCTGCTTGAACCATTCATCCGTAACGGCAGGCCGGTTCGCCAGATCGGCGCCTCCCCCTGGCTGTTGGCGCAGCATGTAGCGCAGAATGGAGCAGAACTACCACAAACGCTGCTGTGTGCCTATGATGAGGGCGAGCGAAAGACCCTGCTGGTTCAGGAACAGGGTGCGGTACTGTTTACCCGCCAGATCCCTTCTGAAGGTCGCGGATGGGGTACTCTCGACCGTCAGAATGTCACCATGACCCTTGATTACTGCTTTCAGTCACTAAGGATCCGTCCCGGCGGTGCCGTAGCCGTAAACAGCGAAGATCCGCCACCACCGTTTTTCCCGTTTGATCCGGGGATCCCGCCGGGAATTTCAGCCGAAGTCTTCATGGAACACCCGTCCCAGATAGCATCACTGCTCTATCAACTTTCAGCTGCAGAGGACTTACGCCCGGAACAGTATCAAAAGGCACTCAAGGAGCAGGATCTGATCAGCACTGCCGCACGTTTTTTCGCTGCAGCTGCAATTATTGCCGTTATAGCGCTGGCCTTTCAAAGCTACGCCATCATGACCTTGACTCGCACGTTGAATGCCAAACGCCCTCCTGCAGCCGGACTGCAAGAAACCATGGCAGCGTACCGTTCTGCCATGGAAAAACGGGGGGCCGTCGAACAGCAGATCACCCTGCTCAACAATAAACACGCAGAGCCCTCGCTCCCCGGCCTGCTTGCCGCACTGCACCTTCATCAGCTGCCCGATGTCTCAATACAGGGTCTGGCGCTCAAACGAGACAAGGAAGGTATACTCCTTACTGCAAACGGCACTATAGAAGCCGTCAGCCTGTCAGGTGCACAGGAACGATTTGAGCTGCTCATACGACAGCTCGACAAGACACATGGTTTAAAAACCGGCAGCAGCAAACTGGAACCTGCAGGCAAAAAGTTCACGGTGGAGGCACGTTACACACCATGAACACACTCATGCAACAGAAAACCCGCCGTTTACTGGCACGTTTTATGATTATTCTGGTGGCGGCCTGTCTGCTCCTCTCACTTCTTGTTCTGTCGTTACGTTATAAAGACATGCTTACGCAAACTATCTCCAGCCAGGCCAAGATCATCCACAATATGACTGCTGCAAGCACTGCTGCCGGAGAAACCGACAGGATCATTGCTGAATTCAATCGCTTATTCCCGGCAGGCTATGGCGTCAAGTCTCCGGAGCACCTGTTGTATGCGCGGCTTGATGCGTTACAGGAAGCATTAAAAACCACCGATATGACGATAAAAAATACTGAATACAAGGAAGGGATGATGAGCATGGAGTTTTCTGCAACCATCCCATTCAATCAGAACTCTGTCTACACGACGATAATCAACCAACTGGGCCACCAGGAGACACTGGCGTTCCCTTTTGTAACAATCAATGCGATTACCATCGGGACAAATACAGCTGCAAGAAGCGGAGGACTGCAGATGTTGATTGAAGGGGTGGTTTCAACCCCTGCCCCGCAGCAACCGGGAGCCGGTCAATGAGTCTGCTTTCCAGAGAGGCCTGCATTGCGGCAGCCGGCACGGTCGCTGCTGTTTTGATCCCTGCGGCCATTTTCATGTACGCCCGCTTCCCGCTCAAACTGAGTAGAGATGAACAAACGCTGCTCACGTTCAGTCCGTCTCCCGTCAGCCTTCAACCGCGGAGATGGACCGCAACGAATCCGGTCTGTCCGGTTACTGCTGCAATTCAGCAGCAATCCGTAACCGAAAAAAATTCTGCACAGACCGGCTCTGCCCTATCAACAGAGCCGGACCCGCTGCTGACTTTCATCCTGTACAGCGGTTCCAAACAGGACATTGCAATCCTGAACGGTCATCTGCTCCGTCAGGGACAACGTTCACGCGGTGTCAGACTTGTAAAAATTGAACAAAAACGGGTACTCATTGAAGACAGGAAAGGCACACGATGGCTTACCATGGATTGATCCACACCATTACCGGCGCAACCCTGCTGCTGCTTGTTGCCGGCACCTCAGGTTGCAGTTCCAGCAGCGGCAAACAGATGACTGGCGCCCGCTCTGCCATGGACACATCCCTGTCGGCACCACAAGGGCAGCATGATCCGTTTATTGCCAAGAACATACAGGAAATGAAGCCTCAACCGCCCTTTCCCGACCTTAAAACACCTGAATTCCAACCGGTAAGTGATGATGTCACGCCTGCAAAAACCCGTCTGGTAAACATTCAGGCACGAAACAGCGCCCTGGGCGATATCCTGCATGTCATTGCCGACACCGCCGGACTGAACCTGATCATCAACGAAGGAGTACAGCAAGACCGCTCCATCACCATCACCCTGAAACGGGTCACGGCGGACGACGCACTTTCTACAGTGCTTAATGCTGCAGACTACTTTTATACGATCAAGGGGAATACCGTCACCGTTGATGCAACCGGCACCAAAACCTTTGAGTTGGGACACCCGGCCATGGTGCAGGGATTCAACATTGAGGTAGGCGGCGACATTCTCGGTAGCGGCGCTTCAGTTTCTGCAGGTGGTACCGGCGGTGGTTCAACCAACATCAAGGGGACTATCAGCCAGACCAACAAGAGCGATGCCAAAGCCTTTGATTTTTGGGATTCACTTGACAAGGCTCTGCTGGGAATGATCGGAAAATCAGACTCCCAGCCCCAATCAGCCAAGGCAGAAACGTCAACACTTACCAACCGGACCAGCGCCACCGGCGTGGTTACCACATCACAGACCAAAACCGTTGTAGAAAAGCCCCAGTCCCAATTGCAGTCCATGACAACCGCCCCTGCCAAAGGGGAAGAAGCAGGCCCACAGCAACTGGTTACGGTCAATCGACTGACCGGCACCATCATGGTCACCGCAACCCGCAGGAACCTGCAGCGAATTGAATCTTACCTGGACACCCTCCGCAAAACCCTGAACCGTCAGGTCCTTGTAGAAGCCCGGATTATCGAGGTCAGGCTGGATGACAGCCTCAAATTCGGCATAGACTGGGGGTTCATTTCCAGTATTAAAGGTTTCGGCCAGCTGGCCGGTGGTTACGGTTCAGCAATCAGTGTTGCCGAAGGGATTCAGAAAGCGGTAGACAATGCTGCACCGAACTTCAGGATCGGTGCAGTCACCAGCGGCTCCCAGGGTTCTATCACCGGACTTCTGACCGCCCTGAAAACCCAGGGAGAGGTCAAGACGCTCTCAAACCCAAGGGTCAATGTCATGAACGGCCAGAGCGCCCTGCTTTCGGTGGGGCGCAATACAAACTATATAGCCAAGGTCACTTCCACCACCACCACCGCTGCAGGCAGCACGCCTACCATAACCTACTCGGTTGAAACCGGAAACGTGCTTGACGGCATCATGCTGGGACTGGTGCCGTACATCAACAACAAGGGTGAGATCAGCCTGACCATCACCCCGATTGTCTCTCATCTGGTTGACCTTCCTGAAGAGAAAATCGGCGGCGACGCCAACAACCAGATCAAGATCAGGCTGCCGATTGTTGATCTGCGTGAGCTCTCCACCACAATCAAGATCCGTAACGGTGAAATGATTGTAATCGGCGGCCTGATAAACAATACGCAGCAAAACAAAGACGAAAAGATTCCATTACTGGGGGATATACCTTGGCTGGGAGCGTTCTTCACACATCGGGACAATGCAGATAAACGGACCGAACTGGTTGTGGTCCTGCAGCCGTACCTGGTCAATAACGACTGACAACGGGAGTAGACTATGGCCGCACCAATCAAGATCGGAGAGCTGCTGCTCTCCCAGGGCACCATTACCCAGAAACAGCTGGACATTGCCCTTGAACAGCAACAGGTTACCGGCGCAATCCTTGGAGATCTGCTGATAAAACTGGGATTCATCACCGCCCCGGAATTTGCCCGTACGATAGCCGTGCAGAGCGGACTTGAATATCTTGACCTTTCCAGCTTTGAACCTGAAGAAGAGGCGTTACGCCTGGTCCCCAAGGATACGGCCGAAAAGATCGGCATGATCCCCCTTGCACTGGAAGAGGGGCGTATGACCATCGGGATCACCAACCCCAGCAACATCGTGGCCGTCGACACCGCAACCAAGGCCACCGGAAAACAACCCAGGGTCTATCTGGTTGATCATGACCACTATCAGTCAACACTGGAGCGAGCCTATTATTTCATCGCCCACCCAATCCAGAAACGGATGCAGGAGATCATCGCACAACTCAGACAGGCCACCGGCACCGTCCCCGGTGCAACCATCGCCGAGCTGGTTGAACTGATCATGGTGGACGGCATCCGCAAGCAGGCCACCGACATCCACATTACACCGACGGAAGATGTCACCAACATCTTTTACCGGATCGACGGCGTTCTCCAGCATGGCCACTGCATCCTGAAGCAGGCCCATGCCGGTATCGTCTCCCGGATCAAAGTCATGAGCCAGCTTGACATAGCCGAGCAACGCCTGCCCCAGGACGGCTCTTTTTCGCATTCATTCCTTTCCCGCCATTTTGAAGTGCGCGTCTCCACCGTCCCTTCGATCTATGGCGAAAACCTGGTACTGCGTCTTCTTGCCGGTGCCGGACCGCTACTGCGCCTTGACGCACTCGGTTTCAATCCGCAGATCGTCCAACAGGTGCGCCGACTGTTCAACAAGTCATACGGCATCATCCTGATCGTTGGCCCAACCGGCAGCGGCAAGACCACCAGCCTGTATGCCGCCCTGCGGGAGTTGAACCGTCTTGAGCGCAATGTCCTGACCGTAGAGGATCCGGTTGAGTACCGCCTCAGCTTTGTCAGACAGACGCAAGTTAACGAAAAGGCCGGTTATGAATTCGCCCTTGCTGCCCGCAGCTTCATGCGCCAGGACCCTGACGTCATGCTGCTGGGTGAAATCAGGGATGAAGAGACAGCCCAGATGGCGGTCAGGGCTGCCATCACCGGCCACCTCGTGCTTTCCACCCTGCATACCAATGATGCCGCAACCGCCATCCCCCGTCTGCTGGATCTCAAGGTGGATACCTTCCTGCTTTCATCGGCACTGGTTGCAGTGCTGGCCCAGCGTCTGGTCCGTAAAAACTGTAAATACTGCAGCGAAGAATATCCGCTCTCGCCGGAGGAACGGGATCTGTTCAGGCAGTACAAAATTGATCAGGCAACCGGACGCCGCGGCGTCGGCTGTTCCAAATGCGGCAGCAGCGGCTTCAGCGGCCGGGTATCAATCTGTGAAGTCCTTGTGGTGGACAACACCGTCAGACAACTGATATTTGACGGTGCCTCAACCGGGGCCATCATGGAACATGCACTGGCAAACGGCATGACCGCCCTGCAGCATGACGGCATCCTGAAGGCGGCCGAAGGGGTCACGACCCTGGCCGAGGTGATGCGGGTAGCAGGATGAATAATCTCTTCGCCTACCAGGCGGTTGACACATCGGGCAAAACGGTCAAGGGGACCGTTGAAGCCGAAACCATTGACGAAGCCACGGCAAGCCTTGTCAGCCGGGGGATGTACATCCTCAAAATATCCCAAGGGGCTGATCTTTCCAGAAAAATAAGCAGCCTGCTTGGCCGTAAGAACGTCAAACGCGAGGAGATCATCGATCTGGCCAACAACCTGTCGGTCATGGTCGGCGCAGGTATTCCGTTATTGACGGCGCTGGGCGATATCGGCGGCGCTGTCACCAATTCGTCGTTGCAGACTGCACTGGCAGAAATCAAACAGAGCGTTGAACAGGGCAGCAGCTTCTCCGATGCACTCGATGCCCACGGCGATATCTTTCCGGATGTCTTCAGACGACTGGTCAGGGTTGGCGAGGAGACCGGGCGTTTTGAAAAAAGCCTGGCCGATGTTGCCGAACACCTGCAACGGATGGAGAATCTTTCCGGAGCCATTAAGCGGGCACTGATCTACCCGATTTTTGCCATCGTGACCACTATGGGAGCCCTCGCCTTCTGGATGATCTATGTATTGCCCAAGATCATTGAAACCCTGAAAAGTCTCGGTGTCAAACTGCCGTTTCTGACCCGTGCCCTGATTACGGCCAGCAATCTTTCGCAACGATTCTGGTACGTTGGTATCCTGCTGCCGATACTCGCCATGGTTGTCATCAAGCTGATGAAGCGGACCGAACGGGGCCTGGAGCTGGTTGATCTTATGAAGCTGAAATTCCCGGTCTACAAACTGATCGAATACAACCGTTTGCTTGCACTCTTTGCCGAGCAGTCGCGCATCCTGATCATCTCCGGCCTGACCGTGGATAGGACCCTCGGCATAGTGTCCGAAGTAATGGGCAATGTCATATTCAGCAAGGCCATCAGCTCCATCAGGGAAGATATCACCTACGGGAGCAGCATCTCCGATGCCGTCAAACGGCACAGCGTCTTTCCGACATTGATGGTACGTATGATCGGTGTCGGCGAAAGCAGCGGCACCCTGGATGACCAGTTCGGCTTTCTGGCCGGTCACTACCTGAAAAAGCTGGATGATGTGTCGGAAAAACTCGGAAAAATCATTGAACCGCTGGTCATAACCACGGTCGGTATCCTGTTTGCCGTTATCATCAGCGGACTGTTGCTACCTGTCTACGACCTTGTATCAAAGGTCGGTAAAGGATAACCCGGTATGAGTACCACCTATCTGCAATTCTTCGGCCTCAAGGACGATCCGTTCCGGCTCACCCCTGACCCCAGCTATTACTATCCATCACGAGAGCATGCCAATGCGCTTCTCTCACTGGATTACACGCTGAACAATCGTGAAGGATTCTGCCTGCTGACCGGGGAACCAGGTACCGGCAAGACCACCCTGCTGCGCATCTTCATCAACAAATGGCAGGACAAGGCTGAAATAGCCCTGATCATGACACCGCGCCTGAACCCTCAGGAATTCCTGCAGGCGGTGCTCGACGACCTCGGGGTAATCTTCCCGCTCAGCGGCAACAAGAATGACATGATCAAGGAGTTCAGGGATTTTCTGCTGGAACATGCGCAAAATGAGCGGAGGGTGGTCATCATCGTTGACGAGGCCCAGCAGTTGCCGGACGAGACCCTGGAAGAGCTGCGACTGCTGTCGAATCTGGAAACAGAGCGAGAAAAACTGCTGCAGATCATTTTGGTGGGACAGCCGGAACTGGGTGAGAAGCTTGAAAGCGGCCAGTTCAGACAGCTGGGACAACGGATATCAGTCAGGGCCGCCCTCTCACCTCTTGCCGAAAGAGGGACTGCCGACTATCTTGCTACCCGTCTGATGCGTGCCGGTGCCAATGCGTCAGCCTGCTTTGACAAAACAGCCCTCGATTCCATCCACCGCTTATCCGGCGGCATCCCGCGCCTGATCAACCTGATCGCTTCCCGCTCTCTTATGGCAGCCTACCTGGAAGGCAAGCCCGGTGTACAGGAACGTCAGGTCATGTTTGCCGCACAAGAGATCACCAAAAGGGAGCAACAGAACAAAGGGGAAAAAACAGGAAACAGGCTACTCTGGTGGATAACCGGAGGATTGCTGCTGATACTGTTTCTTGTTGCCACATGGAAGCTTTACAAGGGCTTTTAAAAACGTTAAGTGGAAGGCTGGATGCAAGGCGCACGGAGCGAAGCTACTAAGATATAACAGCTAGTTAGGTGATGGAGCGAGCACCGCGCAACGTCGCAGACGGCCTCCGGAATAGTCTTTCAAAACCCTGTTACCGTTAACGGTCCAATATGCTGATCCGCTCTCTGGCAGTCTCTTTCACTGCCTGACCCGCATCAGGATCGGCAACCACTTCCCGATACAAACGCAGCGCATCCCGCTTCTCGTCACGGCGTTCACGTATGCGCGCCATCCCGAGCAGTCCGCGGGCATCGCCGGCATCGGACAGACGACGCCAGTTGTTGATCGCATCTTCCAATGCATTGCTACGCTCATGTTCAAGCGCAAGATTATACAGGGCCTGCCTGTTTGCCGGCTCAATGGTCACTGCTCTGGCCAGCAGGGCCTGTGCAGCGGTCCCGTTTCCCATCCTGCCTTGGGCAATGCCTGCATTCACCATGGCTGAAACGTAGTCAGCCTTCCGATTCAATGCCTGATTGGCGTAGGCCAGTGCCTCCCGGTTCAACTCGAGATTCAGACAGATACTGGCCAGATTGTTCATTACCCGATAGTTGTGCGGGTCAACCTCCAGCACCTTCCGGTAGTTTTCCATGGCCTGATTATAATTACGGTGTGTCTCAGCCGCTTTGGCGGCAAACAGCCAGGCATCAATGGTTGCACGATCCTTTATGACCGGTTTCTGCGCTGCCGTCCCGGAGGAGGTCGGCTGCCGTGCTGCAACGGTCCCTTTTGTCCCGGCAGCATGCCGAACCGTCTGTTTCCGCTTTTTATCGGTGGTCCTGACAGCAGATTTTGACGGCGTTGCAGCAGCAACCGCAGCAACCGGAGATGCCGGTGCACCTGTTTTCACCGTAGAAACCTGTGCTTGTGGTTGTGGAGGAGCGGCAATCTGAACTGAAGGATTTTTTTGTGCAACAATCGGGTCTGGAACTCGTGTCTGCAGGTACACCACCAGCAGCCCCCCGCCTGCAATTGCAGCTGCAGCACCCGCTGCAATCAGCAGATAAGTACGGCGACGCTTGCCGGAGAAAGCCGAACCGGCTGAGTTAACTGTCTGTTTAAGGCCAGGAAGAACCTCACCTCCTTCATTCGGATCACTCTGCTTCTTCAGTAATTTGGCAAGTATGCTCATCAGCCGCCCTGAAACAAGAAAATATAAATTCGCAAATCAAATCAAGCAAATAGCAGGGAGCACAGTGAATGTCAACGGGTATCTGTTGCAAGAACACCTTGACAACCAAACGACAAATCAGAGAGAGCGACCCGCTAAAAATCAATTTTTACCTTGTCTTTTCATTTATTTGAACGTAAATATGATACTGTTTAAAATCAATATTCACTCGCATCAAATCATTAATCCTTTCCAAAGGAGGAAACAATGCAGAGCAACAAAGGTTTTACATTGGTTGAAATGGCAATAGTCCTGGTGATTATCGGTCTTTTGCTCGGCGGTGTACTTAAGGGGCAGGAATTAATCGACAACTCCAGAGTAAAAAAAGCTGTAAGCGACTTAAACGCTGTTACTATTGCTTACAACGGTTATATGGATCGTTTTGGGAGAAAACCAGGTGACGATGGGAACTTGGCAACTCTGCAAGCTCGTGGTGGCACATGGGCCTCTGTGACAGCAGCCGGAAACATTGATGGGATCCTAGCGATTACACCTGCTCAAGTTTTCGCCACCGGTGGTGAGGCCGTAGCATTCTGGCAAGCCGTTAAAGCGGCTGGATTCATCAATGGAAACCCTGCCGATGCTGGTGTAACGGCATTACCAAGCAATGCCTATCAGGGACTTATAGGCGTTGGCAACAACACAACAAATATTACCGGCATGGGGCCAGGACTTTCTGTGTGTATAAGCCAGGTACCAGGCAAGGCGGCAGCACAAATTGACGCTCAGCTGGATGACAGGGTGTCAAACACTGGATCAGTTAGAGCAACTCTAGGTGTAGCCGGTACCAATACTGCGCCTGGTGTAGCTGTAGTTCCAGCGGCAGCAGGGCAGTCGGGTTACTCTGACAACAACCAGTACACTCTCTGTAAAACGCTATAAATACATTTATAAGCACTTAAAAAGGAGACCTGAAGGTCTCCTTTTTTATTCCTGAATTATGCTATGGTAAAATCATGAAAATCATTCGTCTTGATAGTCGAGGTTTCACCCTGGTAGAGATGGCCATCGTGCTGGTGGTTATCGGGCTATTGGTTGGCATGGGCGCAGGGTTGATCGGCCCGCTTACAAACAGGGCAAAAACCAGTGAGACGAGAGACCATCTTTCTGCAATTTCAAGTTCCTTACAAGGTTTTGCAGCGTCAAACAACCGCTTACCCACATTGTTAGAACTGCCAACAATAATGAAGACACCAAATGATTCATGGGGAGGAGCACTTCAATATATAACAACCAACGTATTAACGACAACGCCACCTTCAATTTGCAACTACCGCACCACCACCCTTACGTTACGCATCTGTAACGATGCCGCTTGTACAACATCAACAACAATAAACAATATTGCCTATTTGGTTCTCAGCAGAGGCACAAACGGAAACAATCAAACAGCTGTCACTCCTGCACCACTCACCAACGTCCCGACAACAATCAACACCTATCTGCCTGGAATGGCGGTTGACAACTATGCAGGCGATATTAACCAGCCTGCTGATGAATATGACGATATCCTCGTTTGGTCCACTCTGGATGAACTGCGCAGTAAAATCGGCTGCCAGGGGGCGCAGTTGAAGATAGTAAATAATGAATTGCCTCCTGCAACGGTTTCTTCGCAATACCCTAATGCAACAGCTGGTGCGGTAGTGAATTTCATTGTTGACGGCGGGGCTACATTAGCAAACACCATGCGTTGGTGTATAGAGTCAACCACTGCTGCACCATTGCCGACGGGCCTTTCCTTTACTACGACAACTCCGGCACTTCCTGTGCGGGTTACACCTGCCAATACTTGCACTTCTCTGGCAGAAGCCAGTTGGGGTGTTGTCGGTTCAGCACCAAACCTGTTGGCCATATCAGGCACACCAGCGGCAGGCAGTCAGGGGACCTACAGCTTTACCGTCTATGTCCGTGACAACAACGACACAACCGGCTCAAATGACAACATTGCCTCCAAGACATTCGTCCTTACCGTAAACCCACAATGAGATCTTTCAGGGCACAATACGGCTTCACCATGCTGCCGCTGATCCTGTTCATGTTTGTGATCGTGGGGTTGATCAGCGCAGGCTACCTGATGCTGGGGCCAAAGGTGCAGCTGGGCAAAACGGTTGAGACCACCAACTCGCTGGATTCTATAGCTAATGCTGTTATTCTTTGGTCGGCATCATCACGTACACTACCACCCACCTTGCAGACAGTCTTTACCGGCGGCAATCCGTTTGACCCCTGGGGTAATAACATCCTCTATATTTTTGACAACAATCTGACCAACACAGCAACTGGTGGAATCTGCGGTAAAACTTCAACCAATCTCACGGTAAACGGGACCGCAAGCACTGCCTTTGTTCTCCTCAGTTCTGCGGGTGATGGCATCCAACCCACCACTACCTGGTCTGGCACACCGGCGCTGTCTTTAGTAACAACCGCCTATCCATCAGCAGCTACCGGAACCACCACTGCAACCCTTGTAGCTGGTGACCTTTTCAAAATCGTTACCCTTGAAGAACTAAAAAACCGTGCCGGATGCTATGGCAGCACACAAGGTCGGCTGAAGATACTGAATAATGAGCTGCCGAACGCCTGTGCAGGAAGCACCAGTTATCCGGCTTTACTCTATGCAAATGGTGGCGTGCCGGGATACAGCTGGTCCCTTATAGCGCCTCCGGCCTGGATAACCATAACCCCGGCAACAGGTGCGCTTGCTCCGGTTGGCAGCATTACCGCGACCACAGGAACCTATCCGTTGGCCGTCCGGGTAACTGACTCTCAAGCTCTTACGGCAAATTCCATCCAAAAAACACTGAATTTAAAGGTTGTATCCTGCACACCTCCTCCTGCTGCAGCCTGGAACTTCAACGAAGGCAGCGGCAACACCATCGGGTCCGGTTCTACACAAGGTACCATCGCCGGCACCGCCAACTGGATTTCCCGAGGCGGCGGATACGGCCTGTATCTAAACGGCACGAACAACTACATCTATTTTAACGATCTAAACTACTACAACATCGGCACCGGCGATGCTACCCTCTCGGCCTGGGTTAACTTTAGTGGCAGACCCACCCAAAGCTGGTGTGATCCGGCAACAAAAGTTGATATGGCCATTGGAGCTATAGCCGGCAAAGGTTTCCTCTATCCGGCCATTGGCTACGGCATGTACGTCACCCAGACCAGACAATGCACATCATGCACTTCGGGTTGTGGCGCCTGGAGCAATTACCGGGTGGCTTTTCAACTTCGAAATCCGGCGAACACCGATATTCATACCGTTTCATCAGACGATGTCATTGCCGGCAGCAGCTGGATTCACGTTGTTGCAATGCTGGACAGAAATGCATCACCAGCCACAGACCAGATCAAGCTGTATATCAACGGAGTCAAACAGACTGATGCCTCAAATGATTACCAATATTCAGCTCAAACAGCGCTTAACTTTGACAACAGCTTCAAGTTTACCATCGGGGCACGGCATGATGGCGGAAGTGGCTATGGCTTTCCTTATTGGGGCTATATCGATGATGTCCAATTCTATAAGGTTGCACTGACCGATGCCCAAGTACGCCAAGTTTACCAAACTACTGCTGTTCCTTACCGTGTATGGAACAACTCCGGGACGAACCGTTGGTATACCTATAACGATGGCACAACGACATCGGCCTGCTCATCAACCCCGGTCACGAATGGCTCAGAATTTCCACAACAGCTACGCCCCTTCGGAACGCTAAGGGTATACAGCAACAGCACATGTTCCGCAGCGCCGACAAATACGCTATTTTTCCCATCCGTCACTGGAGACACAAATAATGACGGCTGCATATATTTGAATCTAACGGATCGAACCTGTCCATAATGCGCGTTTTCACCCTGAAAACGCTTTTTCTGATCATCGGCATAGCTCTGGTAGGCTGGGGGTATCATTTGCTGGGCGTATCGCCCGATGCCGGGCATGACGAGGTGATGAGCCGCGCCCGCAGCGGCATGTTTTTTGTGGCAGGCGGCGGGGCGACACTGATGCTCTGGCTGGCCAGGAAGTAACCCTATCCCTGTTACATCTCCTCAATCTCGGTGTGACTCTCCAGATAATCTGCCAGCTGCGAAAATCCTTGCGAGGGTGGCTCTTGCCACGGGTTTCGGCAAAGGCCAGCTGGGGCTTGATGCCGTCAATCAGGTGAAAGCCCCAGTACTGCAGGGTGGTACTGAAACGGGTTACCAGATAGTCGGGAGCATTTCAACCATGGGCGCCTCACAAAAAAGGACGTGGTTACTGTAAACGTTATAGGGTATATTTATTCACCTGACAACAGCCTGAATGAGGTTTACCCCATGTCCGATACCGCCGTACTGCTGCTCCAGATGGGCGGCCCCGACTCCCTTGAGGCGGTGCGCCCGTTTCTACTGAATCTGTTTAGCGATCGGGAGATCATCAAGATCGGTCCGTCCTGGCTGCAGCCGTTTATCGCCCGGATGATCGTCAAACGCCGCACCCCGTTAGTAGTGGGGAAATACCGGGAGATCGGCGGCAAGTCACCGATCCGGGATCTGACCCGGGCCCAGGCTGATGCGCTGTCCGCAGAACTGGGGATCCCCTGCTATGTGGGGATGCGCTACTGGCAGCCGTTTACTGCCGAAACCCTGGTACAGATGCGGGCTGACGGCATAAAAAAGATTGTTGCCCTGTCGCTGTATCCCCATTACTCCCGCGCCACCAGCGGCTCCAGTTTCAACGACCTTACCCGCCGGCTGGCCGAACTTGACGGTGTTTTTGAGGTGATCAGGATTACTCATTTTTACGACCACCCGCTCTACATTCAGGCACTGGTTGAAAAGATTGAATCCGGGCTGTCAGGCCTTCAGGAGCCCACTGCAGCAGAACTGCTATTCTCGGCCCACTCCCTGCCGCAGTCATTTATTGACGAAGGCGACCCCTATCTGGACCATATCCAGGCAACGGTGCGGCTGGTGATGAAACGTTTCAGTCGAGTCAGTCACCACCTGGCCTTCCAGTCCAGGGCCGGGCCGGTCAAATGGCTGGAACCGTCCACAGACGACAAACTGCGAGAGCTGGCACAAGACGGCTGCAAGGAACTGCTGATGGTGCCGCTCTCCTTTGTCTCGGATCATATCGAGACCCTGCACGAGATTGATATTGAATATACCGAAGAGGCCCGCAAACTGGGGATCAAGACCTTTCGGCGCATGGAATCGCTGAACAGCTCTCCAACCTTTATCCGCTGCATGGCAGAGCTGGTTCGTGATGCACTGAAATCGCCGTAATGAAAACCTCCGCAACAAGTTTTTTGAAATCTTCATAATTGTTCATAATCTTTTCATAACCTCTTCTTAACAGACTGGTAAGGTGGAATCATCAAAACGAGGTTGATGACCAACCACTAACCAGACACGGAGGAACAGAACCATGAAAAAATCCATTTTGGCACTCACCGCAGCAGCAGCACTTTCGATCGCAGGCGAAGCCATCGCCATGCCCGGCATGGGACCGGGTGCAGGAGCAGGCCCCGGCGCAGGCATGGGACCGGGCATGGCAGCCCGGGGGCAGTACTCTGAGCAGTACAAGAAATTTATCGCTGAGACTCTGCCGATCCGCGAAGAAATGCACAAAAAGCATATTGAACTGCAGAAGGAGTGGATCAAGGACAAGCCGGACAATGCCGTGATCACCAAGCTGCAGGGCGAGGTGCAGGCGCTGCGCCAGAAGATGATGGATGCCCGCACCAAGTCTGGTCTGCCGATGGGAAAAATGGGCAAGATGGGGAAAAAGTGCGGTAAAGGGATGAAAGGTGGCGGCATGGGCATGATGCAGATGGACTGCCCGATGATGGCCGCACCGCCTGCAGCACCCGCACCGGCCAAGTAAAAAGGCCGGAGAGCTTAAAACCATAACGCAGAGAGGCATGAGGTGCAGAGTCACAGAGAACCAGCTTGCAGACCATGTTTTAATTCCCACTGGCTTTATGATCTATATCTCTGCTTCTCTGCACCTTTGCGTTAGGATTTTTTAGAGGCCCTTGATGAAGTATCTTTTCTCCACATATTTTCTCCTATCTCTTCTGCTGCTGTCCACTCTGTCGTCAGCAGCAGAAGAGCCGGAGCCCGGCCCCGGCTGGCGACGCCATGGCGGCAGGTGGTCCGGTGAAGCCGGACCGCCCCCACCGTTTGGCGATTACTGCCCGCGCCGCCACGCCGATCATTACGGTGCAAAACAACCGCTCCGAAGCCCCGCAGAGGCAAAGGAACTGCTCGGGCAGTTTTTCAAACGCCCCCCCTCACAAATAACGCTGCGTAAAGAGCTGCGTATGGGCTATATTGCCGATATCACCAACGCAGATGGATCGGTGTTCGATCGTGTGATCATTGACATGCGTACCGGCAGAATCCGCTCCATCCGCTGACTGGATTACTCACCATGCAGGCTCCCATTCTGATTGTCGAAGACGATCTGAAGATAGCCCGGATTATCAAGGCCTTTCTTGAAGGGGCCGATTTCCGGGTTATCCACGCCGATACCGCCCGTGCAGCCCTTGCCAAGGCAGAAGCGGAGCTGCCGCTGGCGGTCATCCTTGACCTGGGCCTGCCGGACCGCAGCGGCGAAGAGCTCTGCCAGGACCTGAAGGAACTGGGCAATTTCCCGGTGATCATGCTGACGGCCAAATCGTCTGAAGAAGAACGGATCACCGGTTTTGCACTGGGCGCCGATGACTATGTGGTCAAACCGGCCTCCCCGCGTGAGCTGGTCTACCGGGTCAAGGCGGTCCTGAAACGGTACAGCGGACCATCCGACACGGACCGGCCGGTCAGCTTCAATCAGGGCTCGCTGGTTCTGGACAGCCGGCGCCACTCCGTAATCTGCCGTGGTGAGCCCTGCACAGTGACCCCCACCGAATTCAAACTGCTGCAGACCCTGGCCGCCTCCCCCGGACGCACCTTCAACCGGGACGAGCTGGTATCGAAGGCGCTCGGCTACCAGTTTGACGGCTACGAACGCAGCATAGACGCCCATATCAAAAACCTGCGTCAAAAGCTGGAACAGGACAGTCGCAAGCCGGAATTCATCAAGACCGTCTACGGCATCGGCTACACCTTCTGCGGAGAACGGGATGCTGTTTAGCCTGCAACGCAAACTGCTGCTGCTGCTTGTGCTGGTCATCCTGATCGCCCTTTCCTCCTCCCTGCTGCTCAGAAACCTGGTTATCCGCGACTTCAAGGCCTTTGGCGAAGGACGGATGCTCGACCGCCTGTACCAGATCCAGGCAGTGCTGGAGGGACGTTACGAACAGACCGGCGGCTGGCAACGGCAGCAGGTAACCAATGATCTGGTCTGGGCCTGGCTGTCAGGGATTGAGCTGCGGCTCTACGATACGGATAACCGCCTGGTACTTGACACCGGACAGGCGCTGGCAAGCCTGTCGCCGGTCATGCAGCAACGGATTGCCGCCACAACCAGCAGACGTCCCGCCTCTCCGCATCCGGCTGAATTTCAGAGTTACCCGCTGTTCCTGCGGGGGGAAGAGATCGGCCACCTGGACCTGCTGTTGCCTCAACCGGTGCATGAGGAGTTCTTCATCAGGTCGTCCAACTATTTTCTGGCCTACAGCATGCTCGGCCTGGGACTGATTGCCGTCATCCTCAGTTTTTTTGCCGCCCGACGGATTTCACGCCCCCTGCAGGAACTGACTGCTGCTGCTGAAGGGCTGGCTGGGGGCAACCCCGGCTTACGGGTGCAGACCGACAGCCACGATGAGATCGGCAGACTGGCTGCCGGCTTCAACCGGATGGCCGATACGTTGGAATCCCAGGAGCTGCTGCGCAAACAACTGGTCTCCAATGCCGCCCATGAACTGCGGACCCCGCTGATGGTCATCAGAGGGGAGCTCGAAGGGATGATTGACGGGCTGCTGCCCACCACTCCGGAAGCCCTGCAGTCGCTGCACGATGAAGCGGCCCGGCTGGCTGCCATCCTGGATGGCGTTGATGAACTGACCAGGGCCCAGTCGGCAGCGATCCGGCTGAACCGTCAGCAGACAGCGCTGATTCCTTTGTTTTCCCAGATACTCTCCCGTTTTTCCCGCCAGGCTGAAGAGCAGCAGATCCGGATCAACATTGAGGGTGATCCTCTGCTGACCGCATCGATTGACCCGGATCTGTTTACCCGGATCATCATCAACCTGGCCTCCAACGCCTTCCGCGCCATGCCGCAGGGAGGGCAGTTCGACATCCTGACAAGTAAAACGACGGCTGACTCTGTCTATATCGATATTATGGATACCGGTCGCGGTATTGATCCGGAACAGCTGCCCCACATCTTTGAACGGTTTTACAAAGGCAGGGAAGGGGGTCTGGGCCTGGGGCTGGCGATCGTCAAAGAGCTCGTTGAAGCCCACCGGGGGACCATTTCAGTCACCAGCACGATTGGCAAGGGGACCTGTTTTCTGATACAGTTGCCGGACTGAAAAAGCCAAGGAGTCGTATGCATGTCGCTGTTTAAAGCCGTTGTTTCTGTTCTCGGATGTTTAGTACTGTTTACCAGCACTATCCATGCAGAGGTTTCCCCCTCTGCTGCCGAACCCTCCAGAATCCTCCCTTTTCGCACTGAACTGAAAAAAGAGCTGTCCAGCCTGAATGTCTCCATTGTCACCTCCACTGATGATCTGGCCGGGGCCCTGAACCGGATGGTTCCTCAGGAGCTGTACAAAGGCTCCACCTCCACCCGCGGACTCTCTGCCGATATCATCAGGAACGGCCCGATCATCGCCGGCGCTGCAGACAACTACATCTACCTTACGCTACCGGTTTCCGTAACCCTGAAGGCCGGTTATTTCCAGGCCCCGGCTATTACCACCAAGCTGAGGTTCAAGCTTACTGCCAGGGTGACGCCGGACTGGAAGGTGCAAGCCGAGATCTATTATCAGGGGCTGAGCGACCTGCTTGCCGAGGAGGTCAGGATCGGCCTGCTCTCCGTCAAGCCACGCAGTATTGTTGACGGTGTTACCCAGCCGGTGCAACGGCTCGTATCTGACCTGATCGCCAGAAAGCTGAATGAGAAGTTTCCGTTGAAGGAGCAGGTGGCCAAAGTCTGGGTCTCGTCACAAAAGCCGGTGCTGCTGGACAAAAACTTCAGCGCCTGGCTGAGCATTGCACCGCAGGAGGTGCTGCTTGACCCGCTTTACGCACAGAACAACCAGGTACGGCTGAACGTGGGGATCAGATCGTTTGCCGATCTGGCGGTGGGCCCTGCACCATCTGCCGGACCTGTCGTGCCGCTTCCCAACCTGAAGCTGACCAACGGTATGGATAAGACGTTCCGTGTTGCCCTGCATACCGATCTTTTTTACAAGGATATGGTTGCCATCGCCGGACCGCTGCTGCTGAACAAGGAGCTTGGCAGCGACGGCAAGAGTATTATCCTGAAGGAGTTCGATCTGTACGGCAATGGAGACCGTCTGATGATCAAGGTTAACATGACCGGCAGCCTGGACGGTATATTCACGCTTTCCTGCAAGCCGGTATTTAATCTGCAAACCAGACAGTTTTCCGTTGAGGATGTTGAGTTTGATATGGAAAACACCAGCTTCCTGTTGCGGGCTGCCAACTGGCTGCTGCACGGCACTATCAGAGGCATAATCCAGGAAAAGATGAACATGAACCTGACGGACCGCCTGGAACAGGCCCGGGAAATGGCAGGCAAAGCCCTGTCACGGGTTACTCTGGCTGACAATATCTATCTGACCGGCAGCATCAAGACTATGAAACTGCATGATGTCATGGTTCAGCAGGATCGAATCTCCATTCAGGTCTATACTGAAGGAGAGACTGCAATTGTATTTAAATAATCAATTTCAGCGACAGGGGGATACACGATGAGCATGACACAGGAACTGGCCAGCTGGAGCTGGGAGCAGAAATGCCGGAAGGCGGTCGAGGCACTGGGCACCAACGGATTCACGGCGCTGTACTGCCGGACCCCTGAAGATGCCCGCCAGTATATCCTGAGCTCTGCGGCTGATGCCGCAACCGTCGGTTTCGGCGGTTCCATGAGCATTGCCGACCTGGAGGTTCAGCAACCGCTGGCAGAACAGGGCAAGACGATTCTCAACCACAGCGTTCCGGATCTTTCACGTGACCAGAAGATGGAGGTTATGCGGCAACAGCTGACCTGCGACCTGTTTCTGTCCGGCTGCAACGCCCTGACCCTGACCGGCGAGCTGATCAACATTGATGCCACCGGAAACCGGGTTGCAGCCATGTTCTTTGGCCCCCGTATGGTGATAGTGGTAGCCGGTCGCAACAAGCTGGTGGACGGGACCCCGCAAGAGGCGATCCAACGGGTGAAACAGTGGGCCACCCCACCCAACGCCAAGCGATTGAACTTCAACACCCCCTGTGCCAAGACCGGCTTCTGTAGCAACTGCAACTCTCCGGACCGGCTCTGCCGGGTTACTACCATCATCGATCGCAAGCCCCGTTTTACCGATCTGCGCGTGCTGGTAGTAAATGCCGATCTGGGGCTCTGACCTCAATGCAGCTGTTTCGCCTGCTCGGGCAGGGGCTGCTTGATCTTTTTCTGCCGCCCCGCTGCCCGGTCTGCCGCAAGACATTGTCTGATACCGGTTCATTGCAAATCTGCAGCGACTGTCAGGCTGCATTACCGTATCTGAACCCTCCGGCCTGTTCAGTCTGCGGCATCCCCCTGGCCGGCGCCGGCACTGATCACCCCTGTGGCAGCTGCATCAGTGTTCCCCCTCCCTACCGGGCTGCCAGAGCCGCATTGCGTTACGAAGGGAGCTGCCGGGACCTGATCCATACCTTCAAATATCTCCACGCATCCCACCTGCGTCGGCCCCTTGGCCTGCTGCTGGCCGGATCACTGCAACCGTTTGCTGAAGAGATGCGTCCCGACCTGCTCGTACCGGTACCGCTGCATGTTTCCAGGTTGCGGCAACGCGGTTTCAATCAGGCCGTACTGTTGGGCGAAATCCTTTCCCGGCAGTGGCAGATTCCGCTCCTGCGCCAGGGGCTGCAGCGAGTCAGGCCAACCATCCCGCAGATGGAGCTGACCCGTGACCAACGGCTCTCCAATCTTCGCAACGCCTTTCAGGTCAAAGAGACGAAATCCGTTCTCAACCGGCGCATCATGCTGGTCGATGATGTCTTTACCACCGGCAGCACTCTCAGCGAATGCAGCAGGGTACTGCTGCAGGCCGGATCTCTTGAGGTGACGGCCGTAACGGTTGCCCATGCCCCCTGAACAGCAGCTCACCGGACAGCATAGTTCTTGACACTGTTACTGCGGTATACTATATCGCTATCTCTGTATACAGACATTCAGGAGGAACATTTATGCGGCTGTCAACGAAGAGCCGGTACGGCTTGCGTGCACTTTTTGATATTGCCTACAATAACGAAGCCCGGCCCGCCCAGATACATGACATCTCCCGTCGCCAGGAAATTTCTCCACGCTACCTAGAACAGATTTTTCAAAACCTTAAAAAATCCGGCATCCTGAAAAGCAAGCGCGGCCCCCAGGGCGGCTACACGCTGGCCCGCACACCTGACCAGATTACCGTACTTGAGATCATCAAGGCCACTGAACAGGACCTGTTGATGGTCGAGTGCGCCGGTGAGACCAAAAAGAAGAAACGCCGCAAGAATGAATGTCCCTTTGAAGGAAACTGCGTGACCCAGACCGTCTGGAAGGAAGCCAGTGACCTGCTTGATCAGCTGTTCGGCGCCATGACTCTGGAAACCCTCTGCCGGCGGGGAGAGGCGATGGGCATTGCAAAGGGCCAGCCGGTAGGTTGATACCGACACCTTGACCAGCAGCGCTGCCGCAGCCATGAACAGTACACTCACCTGCAAGCATCAGACGCTTCAGCAGCTGCTACATGCTCTGGCACCGCTTGCCGTCGCTTTTTCGGGCGGCGTTGATTCCAGCCTGCTGCTGAAGGTTGCCCATGATTCCCTTGGTGATCGCAGCATTGCCGTTACCGTAGACGCCCCCTACCACTTCAGACAGGAGCTCACCGATGCGGCTGCCTTTACCCGGCAGCTGGGGATCAGTCATCTGCTGATTTCTTTCGACCCGGCAACCGTCCCCGGCCTGATGCACAATCCGCCCGACCGCTGCTATCTCTGTAAAAAAACACTGCTCAATCTCTGCCTCAACACTCTTGCCTCTTGTTCGTGGCCCCTGGCCTCCGGCCCCTGGACCCTTGCTGACGGCAGCACAGTTGATGATCTGACCGCCCACCGCCCCGGCCGCCGGGCACTGTTGGAGCTGGGGATACGGAGCCCGCTCGCCGAGGCAGGATTCAGTAAGCAGGATGTCCGCTCCCTCAGCCGCGATCTGGATCTTGCAACCTGGGACAAGCCTGCCCAAAGCTGTCTGCTGACCCGTTTTCACCATGGTTATCCGATTACAAATGCTGAACTGAAGCGGGTTGAACAGTGCGAAATGGAACTGCTGCGACTCGGCTTGCGCGTGGTGCGGGTGAGAACTGTCGGGAATGCAGCGAGGATCGAAGCTGAGCCGCAGGAGCAGGCGCGCACCATACTCCCGGATATTGAGCGGATCTGCAGGCAGGCCGGATTTAGCGGGATCGAGCTTGATCCGGCCGGCTACCGTTGCGGCAGTATGGATTAAAACTGGTACATCAGCAGCATCCCCCCACCTGCGGACGGACTTGCGTCAGTAAAACCGGCCAGTGCATAGAACT
Organism: uncultured Geobacter sp.; assembly: GCA_964582605.1. GTDB lineage: Bacteria > Desulfobacterota > Desulfuromonadia > Geobacterales > Pseudopelobacteraceae > Trichlorobacter. Next base: position 22,123 of record CAZOTC010000004.1, read on the forward strand.
CCCACGACATCCGCCGTGACTGCAGAAAGTTCAGTTTCAGGCGCCCCTCAACCGGGGCTTCTCCCCCACTGATCCTGGCTGTCGACCCCCGGGCATAGAGCGACACAAACAGACGGTCGGTGGTCTGGACACCGGCACCGGCCGTGTAGCTGACATAGTCCTTCCCCTGGTAGTCACTGGTGCTGTTCTGCAGAATATACGCCCCTTCGGCAAACAGCTGCAGATCCCCCAGCCATTTTGAGGCGGACAGACCGGGGCCTGCCTCAACCGTACCGGTACCCAACCCATGATTTTTGTCACCAGAGGGGACCTTCAGGTAGAGCGTCGGCCTAATCTTCGGCATCCGTTCGCTATCCTGCACAACGGTCCAGCCGGCAGACAGGCTGATATCACCCAACCCCGCCTCGCTGACTGTTGAGGAGGAGCTGCCGACAGGTGCGGTCATTACCGGCATGGTTGCAGAGGTAGTCGAATTCATCTTCCCACGGCGCCGCCCTGCACTTCCCGACTGCGACACCACCATACCGCTGCGGCTGTTCAGGTAAACCAGCGGCAGTTCAAAGCTCATGTCCAGCGACTCAAGCGGATTGACGGCAATCAGCAGCGGCACCGTCACTACCGTGGCATCGGCACTGCTGCCGTAGTTGCCGTAGGTAACCTCGGCACCGATACCGGCTGCAAGCGATACCCCCTGACCAAGACGATGTTCCCAGTCATCTGCCCGTACCGAAACAGCGACCAGCAGCAGCGTCAGACAGACGATCAGGCTTACGACCAGCCGGTTTACACGATTCATCTCATGCTCAAACATCCGCACCCTCCCTGCAATCAATCCGGTATCACCGGCTCCTGCGGGTCCCCATGCTCCCGCTGCCCGGTTGCATCATACCGCTGCCGCCGGTTTGCCGGCCACCACGGGAACCACCGCTCCACCCTGGCCGGCCGGTATCCGCACGCAACACCAACTGGCCACCGCTTCTGTTTGTTATCCACTGAGCCAGCAGATACGCACGTCCGTCCTTGCCCTGCGCCCGTGAACCACGCGCCGTAACACTCTCCCCCACCTTCCAGTCCAGCGTATCATCCTGCAGATACCAGCGCGGCCCCAACACTACAACCAGCCGCTCCGACCCAACTGTCAACTCAACCGTAACCGGATCAGCAGCCTGGTCAGGGATGACCGCAACACGACCGGTAAGCGTGGTCACGGTGTTGCGGTCATAGCCCTCGACCAGATCGAGACCGCTTGCTGTTCCGTCACGCCCGGACCCGAAGCCCCAAAACGCCTCGGCCGGGCTCTGCAGCAGGACCACCACAATCACTGCTGCACTCAAGAAAAGAAAGCTCCTCATGCTGATCATACCTGCGTACCCTTACTATTGTGTGACCGGTGCTGTTGCCGGCGGTGTGACATGCACCCCGGTACCGTCCATCACACCACGACCGTTTGAAGGTCGGGTAGTAGCGCCACTTGCCGTGGTGCCGGTTTGCAGAAAGGTGCCGTCACGACGCTGTGAACCGGCAGGACGGACCTGGGTAGTGGATTGACTTCCCTGGCTTACACCTGCACCGCGACCGCCGCCTGCGCCGCCACGGGCAAAAGACTCACCACCAAAGGCAAGAACTGCTGTCAGAACTACTGCCGTCATCAAAAAGCTGCGTGTTTTCATAGATTGTTTCTCCTTGATCTTGGTTTGAGATGCGCTCTCTTGTTGTTCAAGGATTACAGATACCGTGCCAACCCCCAAAAATAACATAACACGCTGATATTACAACATTCAACCAGTAGTAATCACGTTTAATGAAGCAGCATACTGCAGGATTTGCACCTTCGGATGCGGGCTTTGCACCTGGCTTCACGACTCAACCAGCCCGTACTCTTTCAGCCGGTACTGCAGGGTCCGCTTGGAGATGCCCAGTTTTTCCGCTGCCAGACGACGATTGTTGCCGCAGCTTTCCAGCGCCTCCAGAATACCGGCCCGTTCCAGATCCCGCAGACTACCGCCTGCAGGCAGTAACGCTTCATGGTGTACCTGCACCGGCCTGCGCAGCAGGTCAGGCAGTTCAGACGTGGTGATCCTGCCTTTATGCAGGATAACCGCACGTTCCAGCACGTTCTGCAGTTCTCGGATATTACCGGGCCAGCTGTAGCTTTGCAGTGCAGCCAGGGCATCCGGGGCAACAGACGGGACTGGCCGTCCGGTCTGGGAAGCGGCACGCCTCACGAGATAGTCGATCAGTAACGGCAGGCCGTCCTGACGCTCTCGCAGCGGCGGCAGCGGAATCGGAAAGACGTTCAGACGGTAGTAGAGATCTTCTCGAAAGCGACGCTCTTTCACCTCTTCCGCCAGATCACGGTTGGTGGCTGCCACAATCCGCACATCGGCGCGTATCTCACGGCTGCCTCCTACCCGTTCAAAGACCCGTTCCTGCAGGACCCGCAAAAACTTGGACTGCAACGGCAACGGCAGCTCCCCGATCTCGTCCAGAAAGATCGTTCCGCCTGAGGCCTGCTCAAACTTGCCCTGACGGGCCTGGGTGGCACCGGTAAAGGAACCTTTCTCATGACCGAACAGCTCACTTTCAAGCAGGGTCTCCGGTATGGCGGCGCAGTTCAACGCCACAAAGGGGGCCGTTGCACGCCGGCTGCCCTGATGGATGGCCCGTGCAGCCAGCTCCTTGCCGGTGCCTGATTCGCCGCTGATCAAAACGGTTGCCTGAGTTGGCGCCACGTCAGCAATCAACTGCTGCACCTGCTGCATCGCCCGCCCGGCAAACAGCACCTGATCCGGCGGCAGCCCGGCGGCATCACGATCCTTCAGTACGGCAAGATTTCGCGCCTGCATATCTCCGGAAAGGATACGCCGCACCAATATCCGCAGGGTTTCAGGGTCCTTCAGCGGCTTGGTCAGAAAATCGGCCACCCCTTCCTTGATCGCAGCGACCGCCTCTTCCACTGTTCCAAAGGCGGTCAGCAGCACAAACGGAGGCGCAATCCCCTGGGCAGTTGCGGTACGGAACAGCTCCAGACCGTTTAAACCCGGCAGGCGCAGGTCTGACAATACCAGATCAAAGGACTGACGCTGCAGGGTCATCAACGCCCCTTTGCCGTCCTCCCGCTCCACCAGCTCATACCCTTCATCTTCCAGAATCGCTGCCAGCAGCGAACGGAAGGTTGCATCATCCTCCACCAGCAGGATCCGTGCGGTGCTACTCATCTCTCCTCCTTTGCCGGCGGCAGGCGCAGGGTAATGACTGCCCCCCCTTCGCTGCGGTTGGCTGCAGTGATCGTACCGTCATAGCCTTCCACAATCTTTCGGCAGACCGCCAGCCCCAGCCCGCTGCCACTGGCCCGGGTTGTGTAAAACGGGTCAAAGGCCCGCTGCAGGCTCTGTTCTGCAAAACCGGGGCCGGTATCTGCAATCAGCAGAATCGCCTGATCCCGATCTGCAGAGACGGTCACCTGCACGGTCCCGCCTTCAGGCATAGCCTGAATCGCATTGCTGAACAGGTTCAGCAGCACCTGCTGCAGCCGGTCGACCGGGCAGGCCACCTGCCGGTCAATGTCACCCTTCAGCTGCAGTATAACTCCGGCTTTTGCTGCTTCGGCGGCCAGGCTCTCCCAGGCATGCCGTACCGTTTCCCCGACCGGTGCATGCCCTTCCGGTTGTGCCTCCTGCCGGGCATAGCAGAGCAGATCGCTCACCAGCCCCTCCAGCCGTTCCGATTCAGCGACAATCCTGGCTGCATACTGTTGCTGGCGCGGCTCCTGCAGCCGCTCCCCCAGCAGCTGGGCAAACCCCTTGATACCGGCCAGCGGTGTGCGTACCTCATGGGCAAGCACCGCCCCCAGTGCCCCCAGCTGGGCCAGATGTTCGTGCCGTACCATCGCTTCCTGACGCATTAGATCCCTTTTCTGCAGCCGCAGGGCCCATCCCCCCAGTCCCCAGGCGGCAGCCGCCAGCACCAGCAGCAGCGTCATGCCGGTTCTGGCCCGCCTGACGATCTCATCAGCCTGCCAGGTATGCAGCACCAGGCGCAGCGCAAGGGTCTGACCGGACAGATGCAGCGGCAGATGGCTTTCGTACACCTCTTCACCGGTTCCCAGTCTGATGCGTTGCGCCATAAACTCGCCGCCGGAAAAAACCGGCTGATATCGGCTATCCGGCACCGGTTCACCGATCAGGTCGGCGTTGCTGTGAAAACGGATCGTCCCGTTCCGGTCAAGCAGGGCAAAATAGGCCAGATCAGGGGCCTTGAAGGCGGTCAGCGTGGCAAACGAGGGATCCCGCGTGGCAACTCCTTCGATAGCCTGCCCCAGTGACAGTGCCAGACCGCGCTGCATGGCCCGTGATACCGGCACTGCGTTCAGGTATGAGGCAACCGCAAACCAGACCACAAAGCAGGTCAGCAGGATAGCGCCCGCCAGCAGCAGGCTATGTCGTGATCGTATGCGCACGAGACGCATACTAGCGCCCTGCTGCAGATTGTAAAAGCACAACTTGCAGTGAAACCATTCTTTGTTATACTTGCAACAATCTGGCATGCACTGCAGACAATGCTGTCCGTTGCATACGGAGTCGCCCTATGAAGCTGATACGCCTGCTGCTGTTTCTCTCTCTGCTGCTTGCCCTTCCGATCCGGGGCACGGCAGCTCCACGGCCAGCCCAGACCGGCCAGACTGAACTTACCTTTGCCTATTTCCCGCTGGCCGTACCGATCTCGGTACTGGGTGAAACCATGCAGCGCGACCGGATCCTGCAGCGCAACCTTGCCGGACTGGGGATAAAACTGACCTTCAAACCGTTTGCCAAGGGCAATGACGTGATCCCTCTGGTTCGAGAGGGCAGGCTTGCCGGTGTTTCCATGTCCGACATGCCTGCCATTGAGGCGGTGATTGCCGGTGACATGCGAATCCTGGGGTTTACCAAACAGAGTTACTCAGCCATTGTCGCCCCCCAGGGAACCCAGTTCGGAAATTTGCGCAACAAGCGGATCGGTAATGCCTACGGCTCCACCTCACACTACGCCCTGCTGCAGGCACTGGCTGCAGCAGGCATGTCCGAACGGGATGTCACCCTGGTACCGCTGAACGTGGATCAAATGATTGCTGCACTGGAAGTCGGCACCATTGATGCCTTTGCCGCCTGGGAGCCGATCCCTACTGATGCCATGCAGCGCTATCCGGGCAAGTACGCCCAGATCAGCCGCCAGGCGAGTTACGCATTTTATCTGCTGTCTGACAGCTTGCTCAGAAACCGTCCGGAAGCAGCCCGTGAAATCACTGCCGCACTGGTACGGGCCATACGCTGGCTGAAAAAGCGCGAGGCCAACCTGCTGACTGCCTGCCGTTGGGCCTTGTCCGGCGTTAAGGCGTTTACCGGCAGACCGTCACAACTGAATGAACAGGCCATTGCACGAATAACACATGACGACCTGCTGGATGTACCCGGCGCACCGTCCATACCTGCACAACTTGCTGCTGAGGGGTCACTGATCCTGAAAGAATTTGAATTCCTGAAGCAGATCGGCAAACTGCCTGCTGACGCCTCCCGTGACCGGGTGACCCGAAGCTTTGAAACTCGGATAATGAAAGAGGTTCTCAGTCAGCCTGCCAGGTACGCCCTGAACCGCTTTGAGTATCCGTCATGAAGGAGCCCATCATGAGACTCCGGTTCATCACAACGATCCTTGCCGCTCTCTGGTACCTGTCTCCGCCGTTCATAACAACAGCGGATGCTGCAGCACCACACGAGTTAACGGTCACCTACCAGCCCTTTGCAACCCCGGCCGGCGCACTGTTTGAGGTGCTGAAACGCGACAAGCTGCTAAAACAGGAACTTGCACACAACGGAATTATCCTGAAGTTCAATCTGATCAGCAAAGGCAGTGATGCCTTTGAAGGGTTGCGAAACAAAACCATCAACATCACCACCCTGGGTGAAATGCCCCTGCTTGAAGCTGCAGCAGTGACACCGGTGGTGGTGATCGGACAGCACAAACAGAATTTTGCCTCGGTTATTACCCTGAGAGGAACACCTGCCAAGGAACTGAAAGGCAAACGGATCGGCAACGCCTTTGCCACCTCCGGACACCTTGCCCTGCTCAAAACACTTAAAAATGCCGGCCTGACGGAGCAGGATGTCAGTCTGGTGCAGATGAATGTCTCTGAAATGCCGGATGCCCTGCTGAACGGCAGCATCGATGCCTTTGCCGCCTGGGAACCGACCCCTTCCAGCTTTATCGCCAGACATCCCGACCGTTTTTCCAGTATCGGACGCCATGCCAACAGCGCCTATCTGCTGATTGAACGTTCGACAACCGTCAGGCACCCGAAACTTACAGGATTGCTGGCAGCCTCCATGGCGCGGGCCATCAACTGGATAGCAAAAGACAGGAACAATCTGTTGAAGGCGGCAACCTGGAACAGGGAGGCAATGCAGAGCCTGACCTCGAAACCTGCAGACATTTCGGTTGATGAACTGAGTCGGCAGATCAGAGTCGATCTCCAGAGCATCAATACCAATGCCAGGCTGCCGGCCTATACCGCTGACCGAGCCGGCCCTCTGGTTGATGCATTCCAGTTTCTCAAATCAATCGGCAGACTGCCGCAGTCTGCACAGTGGGATCAGGTTCGGGTCATGTTTAACCATACGGTAATGCAGCAGGTTTATCGCAACCCGACCGTGTCGGGAATCAACCGCTTTGACTATGAACCGTAACCGGAACAACCAGCTGCCCTGGTGGCAGACGATCCGCAGCAGGATGGTGCTGACCTTCTGCGGCCTGTTCAGCCTGATGCTGCTCTGCATCCAGCTGGTGCAGCTGTACGGGCTGCCCTTCAAAAGCAACAGCGGTGCTGTTCGCAGCATGACGGCACACCAGCTTGAAATGCTCAACGCCATTGCCGATTCACGCAAAGACCTGCTTGAAACCTGGATTCGCAGCCGACGACGCAATGCCCGCACCATCGCCGGGAACCCGACCATCCAGCAACTGGCCCCCGTTCAGGGCAGACTTACGGTCACTCCTGCCTTGCTGGAATGGCTGGACAGTATCCGCAATGATTACCAGTTGACCGCCGTTCGCTTGTTGCTGCCTTCCAGCGGTGAACCGGTCGCCGCTCTGCCGGTACAGACACCGGCATTTTCCAGCCGGGAACGCACTGCCGTTACTGCCAATGCGGGCACTGATGAGCAGCTGCTGGTCACCTTTGATACGGCCAGCCAGTCAAGCCGGCTGCATATCCTCCTGCCGGTCAGCCCCCAGGGGGATCCTGACAAGCCTCCCCTGCTGCTGCTGGATCTTGAGGCAGATCTTGACCAGCTGCTGGACTCCACGCTGAACCCGCACCTCGCCAGCCTGCTGGGCAAAACCGGGGAAGTAGTGCTGGTGGACAGCCAGATGAGGTTTCTGACCCACACCAAATACCCGATGCGTGACGGGACCATGCCGATTCCCCTGCAGACCCGGAACCCGGACAAAGCGGTTGAGCTGGCAGTTACCGGCAGTGAAGGGACCATCGCTGCCGACGACTATCGCAACATACCGGTTCTGGCCGCCTACCGCCACATCCAGCTGACGCCTGATGTCAGCTGGGGCATGGTGGTCAAGCGCGACCAGCAGGAGATCTATGCCGACCTGAACCATCAGAAACAGGTCTACTGGGTCATCGCCCTGCTGGGAATCTCGCTGACCGTGGCAATATCCATGCTGATCGCCACCCGCCTGACCAGACCACTGCGTAAAATGGTTGAAACCGCACACACGATCGAGCAGGGAGATCTGACCGCCAGGGCAGACACCCGCAGCGGCGGTGAAGTCAGCGAACTGGCACGATCGTTCAACGGTATGCTTGACCAGCTGCAGGCCTGGCACGATGAACTTGACTACCGGGTGCGTCAACGGACCGAACAGCTGGTAAATGCCAACAACGATCTGCAGCGGGAGATCAGTGAACGGATCAAGACAGAAGAGGCGCTGCACGAAAAAACCGATCAGCTGGAGCAGGAGATTGCTGAACGTCAGAAGGCGCAGGATGAACTGCAACTGCTGAACAGCTCACTGGCCGAACGGATCGAATCCGCCATAGCCGAGCTGCGTCAGAAAGACAACCTGCTGATTCATCAGAGCAGACTGGCTGCCATGGGGGAGCTGCTGAACAGCATTGCCCACCAGTGGCGCCAGCCGCTCAACAATATCGCCGCCTACGTCCAGAACATACAGTACCTGAACAAGGCCGGAGAACTGACCCAGGAGGAAATCGATCAGGACATCAAGGCGGTTATGGATATCCTGTTCTACATGTCGCACACCATTGACGACTTCAGGAGCTTTTTCGTCAAAGACCGCTCAAAGCGGGAGTTTGTGCTGCTGGAAATAGTAGAGAAGACTCTGAACCTCTCAAAATCAGCCCTTGACGACAAGAACATCAAGGTCAGCGTAGAGGCTGCTGCAGATGTCCGAGCGATCGGCTACCCGAACGAATATGCCCAGACCCTGATGAACATTCTGTACAATGCACGGGATGCCCTGCTTGCACAGCAAACGGCGGAACCTGAAATTACCATCACGATTCGGCAGGAAGCCGACTGTTCGGTTCTGACGGTGCAGGATAACGCCGGCGGCATTCCGCCGCATGTGCTGCCCCACATCTTTGAGCCGTACTTTACGACCAAGGGCCCCAGTCAGGGCACCGGTATCGGACTGTACATGGCCAAGACCATGATAGAACACAACATGGGCGGCAGACTGACCGCCGGCAACATTGACAACGGCGCAGAATTCAGGATAGAGCTGTAGTCAAACTCCCGCGCCGGTCGACAAGGAACTGAACCATGAACAGATTGCGTCTGCTGTTGATCCTGAGCATCACACTCGTCTGCAGTCCGCTCTGTGCCGCACCGGCACTGGTCCTGAACACGGCCGACCGGCCACCGCTTTCCACCTCCGATCAGAAAGGATTTTCAGACCGGGTCATCCTTGAGGCCTGCAAACGGGCAGGGGTTTCAGCACAGATCATTCCGCTCTCGTCGGCCCGTTCCTTAAGCAATGTCGAGCAGGCACTGGATGACGGCAACTTTCTGCGGATTGCCGGTGTAGAGAAGAAGTACCCCCATTTGATGCGGGTTCCGGAACCGATCATCGAGGTTCAGTTTGTGATCTTTTCCAAAATCAGAGAGTTGAAGACCCCCTCCTGGGACAGCCTGAAACCGTATCATGTCGGCCATGTCAGGGGATGGCAGATTGCAGAAGACAAGATCAAAGATGTCAGGCAGATCACGGTGGTCGAGAACCGTACCAGCCTGTTCAAGGTGCTGGAGACCGACCGGATCGAACTGGCCTTTGCCGAGCTGTACGGCGGCTACTACCTGATGCATACCCTCAACCTGCCCCATCTCTCGATCGCCCAGCCTCCTCTTGCCTCCAAAGAGATGTTTCTCTACCTGAACAGGAAACATGAAAAACTGGTTCCCAAACTGGCCGCTGCACTGAAGGAGATGAAACGGGACGGCAGCTATGATGCCATTTTCAATCAGACCCTGGCCCCGTATCTACCGAAAAAGCAGACGAGACAGCCTTGATTTCCAAGCATTTAACAACAAAATCATTCGGGATAGCCCGAAAATTCATCTTTGCCATTGTTCTGTTCAGTACCCTGCTGACGTTACTGGGTACCTGTCTGCAGCTGTATATCGACTACCGCAAGGACCTGAAAGCCGTCCGGCAGCAGCTGACCCACATCGAAACCAGCCATCGCCAGAGCCTGATTAACGACATCTGGCTTTTTAACGAGCCGGGGCTGAAGGCACAGATGACCGGGATTCTGGCCCTGCCGATGATCGAGCAGGTGCGGGTTGAACGCAAGGACGCCCCGGAACTGGTGGTGAGTGAGGCAAAGAGCCGGCACCTGATCAGCCACAGCATCCAGCTGGAGCAGATCCACCGGGGCACAACCATCCAGCTGGGCACCCTGCATCTCACCGCAGGCACCGACGGCATCGTCACCCGCCTGAAGGAACGCTCACTGGTCATTTTTATTACCCAGTTTGTTCAGGTCTTCGTGGTTTCCGCCTTTATCTTCTT